>PMKA01000079.1 GCA_003157575.1 Opitutia bacterium | reverse complement strand
CATCCTCGTCCAGTCGCCGTTGCCGGAGCATCTCGACGAACTCGCCGTTTTCCGCCGCATTTCCCCGGCCAAGGACGTCGACGGGCTGGGCACACTGAATCTCGGAAAGGTCGCGCAGGAGGACGAATCCGGTTTTGTCTCCTGCACCCCCGCCGGCATCATGGAACTGCTTGCCCGTTCCGGCGTGCGTCTCGCCGGGCGCCACGTCGTCGTCCTGGGCCGCAGCCTGCTCGTCGGCNNGCACGTGTTCAGCAAGGACGTGCCGGCCGCCTGCCGAGAGGCCGAGGTGCTCATCTGCGCCGCGCCGGTCATGAACCTCATCAAGCCGGCCATGGTCAAGCCGGGCGCCATCGTCATCGACGTCACCACCATCCGGCACGAGGGCAAGCAGGTAGGCAGCCTGGAGTTCGAGGGCGTCTGCGAAGTGGCGGCCCAGGTGACGCCGGTGCCCGGCGGCGTGGGCCCGATGACCGTCGCCATGTTGATGAAGAACACGCTCAGGGCCTTCCGCCAGTCGGGCGTCGCCTGATTCATACACGCCAATCTTGCCATCTTCTCGAAACTCAACCCCTAATATTTCCAGCATGCCTGCGCCAAAAATCATGGTGGTGGACGATCAGCCCATCAATGTTCAGCTCCTCAAACGCAAACTCGAGCGGGAGGCTATGCAGGTGATCGCCGCATACTCCGGCCAGGAGTGCCTCGACCTCATCGCAAAGGAAAAGCCCGATCTCATCCTGCTCGACGTCATGATGCCCGAGATGGACGGGATCGAGGTGTGCCAGCGCCTGCAGGCCAGCGAGGACACACGGTCCATCCCCGTCATCTTTGTGACCGCCCGCAGCTCCAAGGAGGGAAAGCTCGAAGGCCTCGGCGTGGGCGCCGTCGATTACATCACGAAGCCGATCGACCTCGACGAAACGCTTGCCCGCGTGCAGACGCAGCTCCGTTTCGCCGCGATCAACCGCGAGATCATCGACCTCCAGCGCCGCCTCACGGAGTCGCGCCGCGCCGCCACCATCGGCGCCGTCACCCAGGGCATCGCCCACAATCTCAACAATCTGCTGGGGGTCGTCATCGGCTATCTCGACCTGATCAAGGCCTACGCCGACAAGCCCGAGCTCGTCCGGAAGAACGCCCAGAACGTCGAGGACGCCGTCCAGCGCATCGTCGTGATCATCCGGCAGCTCAGTTCGCTCGTCATCAAGACCCGCCTGAACGTCACCAAGATCAGCCTGCAGCGCATCCTGGAGGGCGGCGTCCAGCGCTACGCCGCGGAATACAAGATCAACCAGCCTGTCGTCATCGACAATCCGCTCGGCGATTTCATCATCGAAACGCATGTCGAGGTCTTCGAGGAGGTGCTGTCAAAGGTCCTCATCAACGCCTGGGAGGCCTACCCCGACGGCACTCCGCCCGACCGGCGCCCCATCTCCATGACCGCCCGGCTCCTCGACCAGAAGGAGGACAACAAGACCGTCGAAATCCGGATCGAGGATCACGGCCACGGCATCGATCCCGAGATCCGCGACCACATGTTTGAACCCTTCATCAGCGGAAAACGCACCGTCGGCGTCGGCATGGGTCTCACCGTCGCGCGCCATTCCCTCCGGAATATCGGGGGCGACGTGATGATGGAGGATCGGCCCGAGGGCGGCACGATCGCGGTTCTGCTTCATCCCGTCGCGCAGCCAAAGAAGAAGCCCGCGCCCGAGAAACCGGCGGCTGAGAAACCCGCAAATTGACGCTCTGATGAACCGCTTTGCATTTGTCGGCGCAGGACGCATGGCGTCCGCAATGGTCGGAGGATTGCTTTCCCACAAGGCCGCGCTGCCCGCCGAGATCGCCTGCATCGGCGGCAACGACGACACCGCGCAGATTCTCTCCCGGCGCACGGGCGTCACCGCCGCGCCGGACGCAACCCGGCTCCTGGCGACGGCCGACACCGTCGTTCTTGCCTGCAAGCCCCAGCAGCTTGTCAGCCTCGATCCGCGCCTGGCCGACCTGACCGCCGGCCGGCTCGTGATTTCGATCCTCGCAGGAAAGCGGCTCGCCCGCCTCGCCAGCGTGTTCCCCCGCGCGCGCAACGTCGTGCGCGCGATGCCAAACACCCCGGGCCAGATCGGCGCCGGAATCACGGGCTGGGCCTCGCTCAAGCCGCTCGCCGACTCCGACCGCGCGATCGTCGACACTGTTCTCGGCGCCCTGGGCCAGATGGTGGCCCTGGATGAGAAGGACCTCGATGCCGTCACCGCCCTCAGCGGCAGCGGACCGGCCTTCCTTTTTGAATTTGTCGCCGCGCTCCGCGAAGGCGGTGTCGCCGCCGGACTGTCGCGCGATGTCGCCGCAAAACTGGCGCAGGCCACGGTGCTCGGCTCGGCGCGCCTGCTTGCGGAGACCGGGATCGAACCCGAAACGCTGCGCGACCAGGTCACCTCCCCGCACGGCACCACCTTCGCCGGACTGCAATGCATGGCCGCCCGCGGCTTCCGCGACACCCTCAAGGAGACCGTCCTCGCCGCCCAGGCCCGTTCCGAGGAGCTTTCCCGCGACGCCTGACGGCTCCGGGCAGGATTGCCGCCCGGACCCGGGTGCCACAGGCTTCCATCCTGTTCCTCCCCGTCCGGCAATCACCGCTGTCTTTTGATTTCCGGTCACCGTTTTCAGCTTTTCCGCTTTCCGATTTTCCGCTTTCCGCAGATGCCTGCTCCAGATTCCTTCGCCAAACTTCCCATCCTGGTCACTGGCGGCGCCGGTTTCATCGGCAGCGCGCTCGTCTGGGCGCTCAACCGGCGCGGCCGGACCGACATCGTCGTCGCGGACTACCTCGAATCCGGAAAACGCTGGAACGGAGTCGTGCCCCTCGACTCCGGCCGCGAAAGCAGGCGCCGCAACCTCGCGTCCCTGAAGTTCCGGGACTGCGTTGAGGCCGATGATTTCCGCGCACGCATCGGGTCCGACCCGGAGGCCTTCGGCCGCTTCGGAACCGTCTTCCACCTCGGCGCCTGCTCCTCCACAACCGAGCGCAACGAGGCCTACCTCCGCGACAACAATTTCGGCTTCACCCGGGATCTCGCGGAATGGTCGCTCGCCCGCGGCGCCCGCTTCATCTACGCCTCGTCCGCCGCCACCTACGGCGACGGCGCCGCCGGCATGGACGACGGGGACGAAAACCTGGCCCGCCTGCATCCACTCAATCAATACGGTTGGTCCAAGCAGCAGTTCGACGTCCATGCGCAAAAGGAGGGATACCTCGGCCGCATCGCAGGGCTGAAGTATTTCAACGTCTTCGGNNGAGGACCACAAGGGCGACATGCGCTCGCTCGTGCACAAGGCCTGCGGACAGATCCGGTCCGCGGGGAAGGTCAGCCTTTTCAAGAGCTACAAGCCGGAATTCAAGGACGGGGAGCAGCGCCGCGACTTCCTTTATGTGAAGGATGCCGTGGAAATGACGCTTCACTTTGCGGAGTGCGCGACGACGGCCGGCGGGCTTTACAATCTCGGCTCCGGCGAGGCGAACACCTGGCTGGCGCTGACCTCGGCCATCTTCGCGGCGCTCGGGCGGCCGCCCAATATCGAGTTCATCGAGATGCCGGCGGCGCTTCGCGACAAGTACCAGTATTTCACCAGGGCCGATATCTCCAGGTTGCGCGCGACCGGATACGACCGGCCCGTCACGCCGCTCGCCGACGCGGTCCGGGATTACGTCCAGAACTATCTCGTGCCCGACCGTCGCCTGGGCGAATAGCGGCCGCGCGGTCTTTGCTGGATTCACGCATGGCCGTCCACGGCTTACACCCGGTTCCGAGGCGATACCACAAGCCAGGATTACTCGCGGCCACCACTTGACAGTGTTGTGCAAATGCACGACGCTAGTCGTATGAATACATTCGTTCCTCTCCGCGACTGGTCGGCCAAGACCGGGTCCTTGCTGCGCAAACTGCGAAGGAACGGAACGTTGATCGTCACACAGAATGGCGTGCCGGCCGCCTATGTCATCAAGGCAAACCCGGAAAACATCGACGCCGACATGGCGGCGCTCAACCGGCTGGGCTTCGCGCAGGTCACGCAGCGCATGCGCGCCAGCGCCAGGGCCGCCGGGGCGGACATGATGAGCCTCAAGGCAGTCAATGCTGAGATCGCGACAGTCCGTTCGGCTCGCCGTCAGGTCCGTCAGCCGTGAAACCGCTTTGGGTGCTGGACACGAATGTCCTTGTTTCGGCTCTCCTGAGCTCACAAGGGCCGCCCGCCAGGCAATGGGATGCGCTCGGTGACGGCCGGTATCTCTTAGCCTACGATCCCCGCATTCTCCACGAATACCAGCAAGTCCTCAGCCGGGCCAAATTCGGGTTCACCGCCTCAGAAGTAGCGGACCTCTTCGGAGTGATCGCCCGTTTCGGCGAAATCGTGATACCGACTTTGGCGTTGCCGCCCCTGATCGATCCCGACGACACGCCTTTTCTTGAGGTTGCAGCGTCCACTCCAGACAAGGTTCTGGTGACAGGAAACGGAAAACATCATCCGCGCCCGGCACGCCACGGCGTGGCGGTGTTCTCCCCTCGCGAGGCGCTGGCGTTATTGCAATCAACCGGGACGGGGTGATTGCGCTGCAGTTTTCGCCCGGGGCGAAAACTGGCGCGGTGGGCGGGACTCGAACCCGCGACCGACGGTTTAGAAAACCGACCGCGTTTTGTTGGCCATCAATGGTTTACGTCGCAACCTTAACCACTCCTTGACAAAACTAACCACGCACATTGGCAATATGCTGGGCTCCCGTGACTTCCGACGATGTACTCACGAACATAGCAATGGGGGAGGATGCTTCCAATCGTAATGCGCTCAAGGTTGCCCAGGGAACAACCCCTTGTTCTGTGAGCTCCCTCACTGCGGATATCTGCGATAACATATCGTAGACTGAGGGCTTGACCGTTCGTTATTCGCGAATAGCGTATTCGCATGGTCACCAAGCCACAGGACGTAGTTGTAGCTCTCAAGCTCTGCATTGAAGAAGCCAGGCAGAGCTATGCGGATCTGGGTCGTGATCTGGGAATGAGCGCATCGGAAGTCCATGCCGCCGTGCGCCGGCTGGGAGATGCCCGCCTGGTTGATCCCGAGACCAGGGAAGTCCGCCGCGAAGCGCTCCGGAACTTTCTCGTTCACGGCGTGCCGCATGCCTTTCCAACCAGCGCCAAGGAAGTCACCCGCGGAATGCCGACCGCCTGGGCCGCCCCCGTCCTGCTGGGAAAGATCAGCGCATCGGAGCAGATGCCTCCTGTCTGGCCGGATCCGGATGGAAAGGTGCAGGGCGTCGCCGTCCAACCTCTCTATCGCAGCGTGCCTCACGCAGCCCGGCGTGATCCGGCTCTCTACGACTTGCTCGCTCTCGTCGACGCGCTTCGAATCGGCCGGGCGCGCGAACGCAGCCTCGCCGAGAAGGAAATCACCCATCGTCTGAACCTCCATGTCGCAGCCTAACGTCGCCGCCATGCTCGCGGTCGCCGACCGCCTCAACGGTCTCGGCCTGGACTACGCCTTTGTCGGAGGGTCCATCGTGAATCTGTTGCTGGACGATCCTGCGTTTTCTCCTGCGCGCCCGACTGACGACGTGGATGTCATCCTCGAAACCATAACCTCACAGCGGTATTCCGAGGTCGAGGCAAAGCTCCGAAGCCTGGGATTCGATCACGACATGCGAGACAATGCGCCGAAATGCCGCTGGGTGCTCGGCAATCTCACTGTGGACATCATGCCGACAGAGGGCGCATTCCTCGGACTCAATACCGCTTGGTTCAAGGAGGCTCTTGCCACTGCGACCGTGCAGGAGATCGCACATACCCGGCTCAAGCTGATTGCACCGGTCGCATTTCTCGCCACGAAGCACGTCGCATTCGCCGACCGTGGCGCCGACGATTACCACGCCAGCCACGACCTCGAGGATTTCATCACCGTGATCGACGGTCGGGAGAACATCGTGAGGGAAACAGGCGCGGCCCCTGCGGAGTTGGCCCGGTACGTGATTGCGTCGGTGCGTAATCTTATCGCCATCCCCGCCTTCGATGAGGCGCTGCCCGGCCACCTGCCGCCCGACCGTGCCAGTCAGC
>PMKA01000051.1:5793-6059 GCA_003157575.1 Opitutia bacterium | reverse complement strand
GTCGCCGAACTCATCAACCGGCTCAACGCCGCCGGCGTCAAGGCGATCGTGCTCGACTTGCGCTTTAACGGCGGCGGTCTGCTTTCGGAGGCGATCAACCTTACCGGCCTCTTCATCAACAAAGGTCCGGTCGTACAGGTGAAATCCGTGACGGGCGAGGTCCAGGTCGACAGCGACGAGGACACCGACATTCGCTACACGGGGCCGCTGGCGGTGCTCGTCTCGCGTTTCAGCGCATCGGCTTCCGAGATCGTGGCCGGCGCGCT
>PMKA01000051.1:0-5758 GCA_003157575.1 Opitutia bacterium | reverse complement strand
ACCATCCAGAAATTCTATCTGCCCAATGGCGCGTCAACCCAGCAAAAAGGCGTTGTGCCCGACATCATCCTGCCTTCCGCGGACGAATATCTGAAGCTCGGTGAGTCCAACCTGCCCAACGCACTTGTCTGGGATGAGATCCCCTCGACGATCTTCAGCGGCCAGCCCCTCGATCAAAAGTTCCTCGCCCCGTTGCGGGCTTCAAGCAAGTCCCGCCTCGATCTCCTGGAGGAGTTCGCCTACCTGAAGAAAAACATCGAGTGGTTCAAGGGGAAGCAGGAGCGCAAGGAAATCTCGGTGAATCTGGAGGTGCGCCGGCATGAAAAGGAAGCCGACGATGTCTTCGCGAAGGCGATGCGCGCCGAGAAGGATGTGCTCGCCAAGTCCGACTTCCCGTATTCCGAGATCCTGCTCGGACCTCCCCTGCCCAAACCCGTGAAGACCGAAAAGAAGGCGGATGACGATTCGACCGACGAGGACGATCTGGACGTCGACGAGGATTCCGGCGTGGTGAAGGTCGACATTCCCCTTCGCGAAAGCCTCCGGGTCCTGTCCGACGCGCTCATATTGTCCAAGAACCCGCAGTTCTGGGCCGACGGAAACGCTCCGCTGACCGTGCANNATTGGATAACGAAGGCCCGCAATCTGCTATTTCCAGGCCAGAAAATGCCGCTCCCTGCCGCTGAGATCGCGCCGTGATTCGTGACGCGCAAAGCCCGCGGCAACGGCCCGTTCCCGCAGTCTCGCGTGCTGGTCGATCCCCGTCTCAAGGGCCAGCAGACCGCCATCGCAGAGATGCCCGGGCGCGTCAGCGATTATGAGCGCCAGCGCTTCCGTGCCGTCACGACCGGGCGACAGCGCCGCGGGCGGCTCATGCCCGCGCACCTCAGGCGCCGTTTCCGCCAGCTCCGCCTCCGAGAGGTACGGCGGATTGCCCGCAATCAGATCGAACTGCGCCCCGGGCGCCAGCCCCGCAAACCAGTCGGAGGAGAGAAACCGGACGCGAGCCTCCAAACCGAGCGCAGCGGCGTTCTCCCGCGCAAGCGCAAGCGCGTCCGCGCTCGTGTCCAGTGCGGTCACGCTCGCCTGGGGATAAAACGCCGCCAGCGCCAGCGCGATTGCCCCGCTGCCCGTCCCAAGGTCGAGAATCGTCAGTGGAGGCCGCGCGAGCTGTTCAACGATCAGCTCGCACAACTGCTCCGTCTCGGGCCTCGGAATCAGCGCGCGCCGATCGACCTTCAGCTTGATGTGGAAAAACTCCTCCTCGCCCAAAACGTACTGGAGCGGCTCCCGCTGGCTGCGCCGTTTCACGAGCGGACGGATCTTCTCCAGCTCTGGTTCCGTCAGCAGCCGCTCGAACTGCATGTAGAGCTGCATCCGCGGAAGCCCGAGCGCATGGCCGATCAGGATCTCGGCGTTCAAGCGCGGGTTCTCCACGCCCTTCGTCTCGAAAAATCCGGTGGTCTTCTTAATGATTTCGAGGAGCGTGAGCATGGGGCGCGGACAGGCGTGTCAGCCCAGCCTACCGGCGTCCCCCCGTCCGTAAAGGGCGATTGCATTCGGCCGTCGTCGTCGGACTGTCCTTCACCCTTATCAGTGGGGTGGCTCCTTTGATCGTGCCCAGCACTTTCTTCCCTGACGCCGTTCGTTGGGTTCATTCTTGCGAGGTCACCGGTTCCAATCTTGTGTTCGGCATCGTTGTCGCCTTGATCTGGCCGAGAACCCCGCCCGTCTCAAAACCGGCGCCCGCCGTCTGACCCGCTCCGGCCCTTTCTGAGATCATTCACCATCGCATGGATCGTGCGACCCATCCCTTTTGGTGGGTGTGGTCTCCGCCTTGCTTGTCACCGCATGCCTGAACGCCTGGTCTCTCCTTCTGCAGCAAGCCCGTGCGATCGACTAGATCCTGTCGTTTTGACCTCAACGGATTCGTCCCGTGAATGAATCTGCGTTGGTCAACATGCCCATTGACGCCGGGCGGCCATGACGGGTCGGGTCTTGGGTCTTGGGGCTATTTGGAGCACCGGTTTTCCCCCGTCCATCTTCACGATGGCCAGCGAAGCATTTGTCGCACTACGGTAGCCCCACGCTCCGATACCCCCCGCCCTGACGGTCCACGCCAAGCATGCACCCCCACGCTCCGGAACCCAACGCACGAATCGAGTTGATCGACGCGCTCCGCGGATCGGCGCTCGCCGGCATCCTCCTCCTTCACTCCATCGAGCACTGGGATTTCTACCACGCTCCGGACCGGGCGCCGGAATGGCTGCGCGCCCTCGATACGCCTGCGCACGACCTCGCGTTCTTTCTGTTCTCGGGAAAGGCCTATGCGCTCTTTGCGTTGATGTTCGGCATCAGCTTCTCGCTGATCCTCGAACGCTGGCTTCACCGCGGGGTCTCCTTCCACGGCCGCTTCCTCTGGCGCCTGGGCATCCTCGCAGGCTTCGGGTACCTTCACGGCCTGGTCTATTGCGGCGACATCCTCCTGATCATCGCGGTGCTGGGCGTCCCTCTCGTATTTCTGCACCGGCTTGGCAGCCGCGCGCTGGGATGGATTGCGTTCGCCCTTCTGCTGCAACTGCCGTCGCTCTGGGAGGCCGGTCGCGTGGTGCTGGATCCGGCGTATCTTGTGCCCCGGCCGCTGCACTGGCCGGTCTATGACAGGCTGTTCGACGTCTATGCGAACGGATCGCTGGCGGATGTCCTCAGGACCAACCTCTGGACCGGCCAGACTTCGCGGATTCTGTGGACCTACGAGACGGGCCGCTACACACAGATGCTCGGCCTGTTCGTGTGCGGCCTGCTTCTCGGTCGCGGGAGGATACTGGAGGACCGCGAGCTCAGCCTCCGGCTCGCAAAGCGCGCCCTGCTCTGGGGCTCGATCGGGTTCGCCGTGTTCTTCCCGATTCGCACCCAGCTTCAAGCCTGGGGCCTGCGCGATCTTTCCCTGTATTCCGTGGACAATCTTGCCGGCGCGTACGTCAACCTCACCCAGACTGCAATCTGGCTGGGAGGGTTTATCCTGCTGTTCCGCTGGCGGCCAACCCGAGCCGCCCTCCGGACGCTGGCGCCGTACGGCCGCATGAGCCTGACCTGCTACGCAACCCAGGCGCTGATCGGCGTTCCCCTGTTTTACGGCTTCGGACTGGCGCTCTATCATTGGACCGGACCGTTCCCGAGCGTGCTGATCGGATTCGGCATCCTCGCGCTGCNNGAATGGCTCTGGCGCTCGCTGACGTTCCTGTCGTTCGCGACGCCCATGCGCAGGGCTCCATCCACGGCGCCGGAAGTCCCGATGGGGAATCGTTGATACCCTGCGGTCTCGTGCCGACAGGCCGCCTGCCAGGGCAGCGAACCTAAGACGTCACAGCGAACCTAAGACGTCACGTCTTGACTCTTGACAGACACTCTCCGTGAGCCGGAGGGAATCGGGGGATGCCGCAAAGGACAAGGCTTAACGGAGGAATCCGACGGGGCACCGGGGCAAATCCAGAGGTGTCGAACTTTGCACTCTGCCATCGTCTGAACGGATAGCAAAAGCGCGACGTTCCGGATGCCTGACGGCGCAGTTGATCACAGCTCAGGTTCACCGACGGGACCAATCGTCGTCCCTGGTGTTGCGGGAACGCAACTGACCGAGGTGCGCGCAGAGCAGCCGGCCCACCTGACGTCTCGCTGCTTGCAAAACGCAATGCGGCCATGCAGCATTGCCGCATGACGACACTGGCACTCTCCAAGCGCGGCAGCCTGACGCTGCCTCCGGCCCTGCGGCGCAAAATGGGGCTCGACAAGCTCCGCAACCCTTTGCTCCTGGTCGAGGAGCGCGACGGCGGGTTGTTCCTGCAGCCGGCCGTCGCCTTGCCCGTGCGCGACCTGCCCAAGGCGCAGGTCCAGGCTTGGATCGCGCGCGACGAGGCGGACATGACGGCCTTCCAGACGATGAAGAAGGGCTCGAAACGGTGAGGCTCTTCCTCGACACGAGCGTTTTGCTCGCGGCGTCCGGTTCGGCGAAAGGCGCCGCGCATTTCCTGATCGCGCAGGCTGCGGCCCATGGATGGGAACTCATCTCGTCCGACTACTGCCAGGAGGAAACGCGGCGCAACCTGTCCAAAGTCGGACGCACTGCCGCCGCTGCATGGAAAACCGAGATCGCGCCCCGGGTGCTGCTTGTGCGGGTCAGCCTCGCCCTCGACAAGCCGCTCGTCTTCCCAAAAGCGAAGGACCGGCCCGTCGTCATCACGGCGCTGGCCGTCCGCGCGGACTGGTTGCTCACCCTCGATGAAACCGACTTCCACGTAAAACTCGGTCGCGAGGTCTACGGCCTGCGCCTCGCCACACCCGGCGAGTTTTTGATGGAGCAGCGCGCCCAAGGCGTGCTCTGACCGACGCCAGCAAGCAGCCAGGCTGTCGAGGCGTGGTAGGTCAAATCCAAAGTGGCCTGGATTTGTGGTTTGTGATCACCTGAGCTTCTTGGCACTGGTGTCCCCAAAACAGCGGCTGGAAAAGATGAGTATGCCCGCGCAGAACCAGAGCCGCAACTGCGGAATCTGCGCTGCCGACATCGCTGTCTCACGATGCACGGTCATTCTGTCGAAGTTCGAGAGGCATCCGGGCTAAAACCTCATCTCGATGCCGCCGCGCGCGCGAACGCCGGGCGAGGGCATGCCGACCGCCTCCTCGTACTTCGCATCGAACACAGGTTGTCGACCGCCGCCGTAAGCGCCAGGCCGCGCCGGATCTGGTAGCGAGCCGCATTGGAGCCTCCTTCATGGCAGATTGCTCCGGGGGATTCCAAGCGCAACTTCCTGGCCATTTCCTTCCCAACGCGAGCAAGGAAAGCCCTGTCGACGAAACATCAGCCGCATGCCCCCTCATGATTGCCTCGCGCCAGAGAGATCCGCGTTGATTTGGCTCGGGAAACGCTTACAATTTCAACCATGTCGATGACCGTTGAACAATTCTTCCATGAAACCAACCAGTGGCCCGTCGATATCGTGGCCGAGTTGCTCGACCGTATCACCTTGGCCAAGCATGGCGGGTTGACAGCGCAACGCGAGTCGGCCTGGGCGGAGACGGCCGCCCGGCGGTCCGCACAGATTGACAGCGGCCAGGAAACGCTGATCCATGGGGGCGAGGTCAGCGCCCAAATACGCAAAATCGTGGGCCGGTGAAACCCCACGGTTTTCATCGCGAGGCCAGGTCGGAATACGCCCAGGCGGCGCAGGACTACGCTGCCGTCGGTCCGGAATTGGGCGGGCGCTTTTACGACGAGATGGAGCGGCTGATTGCTGAGGTGTGTCAGTGGCCCGGAGCGTATCGCTACATCCGCCCCCCGATTCGGCGGCACTTTTCGACGATATTCCCTTATGGCGTTCTTTACGAGGAGAAGCCCGAGATTGTGCGTATTCTGGCCGTCATGCCGTTGCATCGCGATCCGGATTATTGGGTCCACCGGATCGAATAGTCGGATCGTTCTTTCTTCCCGGTCTTGCTGTGCTCGGAAACGACCCGCAGGGGGATCTGAAAACGCAGGGATCTGAAACGATCCGCAGCGGTCGTGATTTGTGGTCTGTGATCACCTGAACTTCTTGGTCACTACTGTCCAAAACGGCGGGTAGAAAAGCGAGTGCGACCGCGCAGAACCAAAGCCGCAACTGCGGAATCTGCGCTGCCGACATCGCTGTCTCACGATGCACGGTCATTCTGTCGAAGTCCGAGAGGCATCCGGGCTAAAACCAATACTGTTCACTTAGCAGTT
>PMKA01000150.1 GCA_003157575.1 Opitutia bacterium | reverse complement strand
CTCGGTGGGCTACCGGGTGAAGTCGCACCGCGGAACACAATTTCGGATCTGGGCAACCCAGCGTCTCCGGGAGTTCATCGTCAAGGGGTTTGTCCTCGACGACGAACGCCTGAAAAACCCCGACCAGCCCTTTGACTATTTCGAGGAGTTGACGCGTCGGATTCAGGAGATCCGCACCTCGGAGCGCCGTTTCTACCAAAAAATCACGGATATCTACGCCACAAGCATCGACTACGACCCCACGCAGGAGGTCAGCATCCGTTTCTTCAAGACCGTCCAAAACAAGGTGCATTGGGCGATCACCGGCAAGACGGCGGCCGAAATCGTGCATGACCGGGCGGACGGGGCAAAAGCCAACATGGGACTGACCAACTGGCGCGGCGCCGTCATTCGCCAGCAGGATGTGACGATCGCCAAGAACTATCTCACCGAGGATGAATTGCGGGCGCTCAACAATCTGATCGAGCAATATCTGATCTTCGCCGAAGGTCAGGCCATGCGCCGCGTGGCCATGCACATGACAGACTGGGTCAAGAAGCTGGACGCCTTCCTGACGCTGAACGAACGCGACATCCTCTCACATGCTGGCAGCCTCTCGCACGAAACCGCGCAGGCCAAGGCGGAGCTGGAGTATCAGAAGTTCCGGGCTCTGAACGCAGGTGGGCCGCGCCCGGTGGATCAGGATTTCGATTCAGCCGTGAAAAAGCTCCCCAAGCTGCGCCGTCCGAAGCCGCCACGACCGGACGACACGCCGCCTGCCGACCAACCATGAAGCTGCAATTCGACGCCAACCAGCAATTCTGGCAGGACGCGGTTCGGGCGGAGCGGCTGCGAAAATGAAGGCCGGCGATTCGCCCATGGCACACGCATCCTCACTCCGCCAACTCTCGTCGGCTCCAGACACTGAAGCCACCATGCCTGTTCTGTTCGTCGGGCATGGCAGCCCGATGAACGCAATCGAGGACAGCGAATTCAGCCGCGCATGGGCCGCGGCCGCCCGGACGCTGCCGAAGCCGAAGGCCGTGCTCTGTATTTCCGCCCATTGGGAAACCGAAGGGACCCGCGTGACGGCGATGGAGCATCCCCGGATGATTTACGATTTCTACGGGTTTCCGCCCGCGCTTTTCGAGAAACGTTACCCGGCACCGGGGTCGCCGGACCTGGCCCGAACGGCCCAAGGGCTTGTGCAGGGGAACCGGATCGAACTGGATTCGGACTGGGGGCTGGATCACGGAGCCTGGGCGGTGCTGTGCCGGATGTTTCCGAAGGCTGATGTTCCAGTGGTTCAGCTGAGTCTGGACTCGGGGAAGGCCCCGGCCTTCCACTACCAGCTGGGCCGGGAATTGAAGGGGCTGCGCAAAAAGGGGGTGCTCATCATCGGGAGCGGCAACATCGTCCATAATCTGGGGGAGATTGAATGGGCTGACACCGCCTACGACTGGGCGTTGGAGTTCGACGCCCGGATCAAGGAGTTGATTTTGTCGGGCGACCACGAGGCCATCATTCACTATTCCAGGCTTGGTCCTTCCGCCCGTCTGGCCGTGCCGACGCCGGAACATTTTCTGCCGCTGCTCTACGTGCTGGGGGCGCAGGATGAGTCGGAGCAGGTGGAGTTCTTCGCGGACAAGGTCACGCTGGGGTCGATGTCGATGCGTTCGCTCCGGATCGGCTGACGGGGAGATTGCCGAACGGTCAGGCGCGAATGCGAAACTGTCGTCCGCCGAGGACCGCGGAGGGCGAAGCCCGACCGGTTCCTGCTATTGGGGCGAGGTTCGTGAAGCCGGACCGCCGTCCTTCGGCGGGGTGGCGTCCGAAGAAGTCGCACCCGCAAGCGCGGCGTGCACGGCTTTGTTGTGTTCGATCAGCTTGATGAGTTCCATGCTGCGCCTCTGGGCAAGCAACGCCTTTTTCGGCCCGACGCGGCGCGCGAGTATCTCGCGGTTTCTGACGGCCTCCTGGTCCCCTGAAATCGCGCAGATATTTCGCCAGGCAAGCGCCTCGACCTCGTCTTTCCGCACACCCTGGCCGGTGGCGTAGATCATTCCGAGGTTGAACTGGGCGTCCGTGTCCCCCTGTTCGGCCGCCTTCCGGTACCACATCGCGGCTTCAGCGAGGTCCTTCTTCACGCCGTTGCCGCTGCAATACATGTCGCCGAGGTTGTACAAGGCTGTGGCGTGTCCCTGGTCCGCCGCCTTGCGCAGCCATTTCCCGGCTTCCACAGGGTCCTTCGGGACGCCCTGGCCGAGCGAATAACTCACGCCGAGGTTGCACTGGGCGTCGGCGTCTCCCTGTTCGGCGGCCTTCCGGTACCATTTCACGGCTTCCGCGGGGTCTTTGGCGACGCCGTCGCCCGCGGCGTACATGACTCCAAGGTAGGACTCGGCGAAAGCGTTCCCCTGCGCGGCCGCCTTCCGGAGCCACCTGAACGCCTCCTCGCTGTTCTGGGGCACCTTGTCGCCCCGGGCGTAAGCGATGCCGAGTCCGTATTGCGCCATGGGATCGCCTCTCTCCGCCCGAATGCGCAGAGCGTCGACGCCCGGTTCGGCCGACCGGGCGGCGGTGCAAATCAGGAGACACGCGAAGACAAGTGCGGAAAGGCTCGTTCCCACGCATCGGACGCGGTTGCCGCTTGATGACAATGCGTGTCCCAAGGCCTCCGTCGTTTTTGGCGAACTCCCGGAATGATCGTCAGGCGGCATGATGAGCGACCCAGGCTGCGAGGGCTGCGGGGAGGGCGTGGCGTTCGCGGGTGCGTGGCGAGATGCAGACATGTTCGGTACAAACCCTGGCGGCCAGCTTCTTCGGGGGGCCGAAGCGGTGCACTTCATAGCTGATGGAGAAACTGTCCGGTCCGAGCGAAGCCGTTGTGAGCGTGATGCCGGCCTTGTCGCCGCAGGTCAGCGGACGCAGGTATTCAACCTGGCTTTTTGAAATCGGCATCACGAGATCCTGCCCGCCGAAAAATGACCTCAACTCGATGCCGTCGGCGGCGAGCGACTCCTCATAGGCCTCGTGGCAGATTGCGAGATAGTTCGGAAAGAACACGACGCCGGCGGCGTCGGTGTCTGCGAAGCGGATCGTGCGGCGGTACGTGAAGGCCATGCAGGCATACCTTGGATCGGGGAGCGCGGAGCCGCAACCAAAAGCACCAGGAGGCTGGCGGGGTTCGGCTATCCAAGCTGCCATCAGGAGACGCCGGTTCGCCAGCCTCCTGAAGCCACGTGCTTGAGCTTTTTCGAATCCGACATGTAATGGAGGGCGGAGCCGCAGCATGAACAAGCACGCCATCGCCGCCATTCTGGACGACATCGGGATACTTCTGGAACTGAAGAACGAGAACCCCTTCAAGGTTCGCGCCTATCATGCCGGGGCGCGGGCGCTGGAGACGTTGGAGGAGGATCTGGACACGGTGATTGCCGGGGGCCGGCTGCAGGGGATCAAGGGCATCGGGGAGGCCCTGGCGAAGAAGATCATGGAATTGCACGCGACCGGCCGGCTGGAATTCCACGAGAAACTGAAGGCCACGGTGCCCCGGGGCCTGGTCGAAATGCTGGAGATCCCGGGGTTGGGGCCGAAGAAGGCAAGGGCCTTGCACGACCGGCTGGGAATCGCCTCGATTGAGGACCTGGCCCGTGCGTGTGCGGAGGGGCGCGTGGCGGAGCTGGCCGGTTTTGGAGGGAAGACGCAGGAGAACCTTCTGGCGGGCATCCGGAACCGCGAGGCGTATGGGCGCCGTCACCTTTGGTGGGAGGCCGCCGGCGTGGCCGAACCGATCCTGCAGGGTCTCCGTGCCCTGCCGCAGGTGGTTCGCGCCGAACATGCGGGCAGCCTGCGCCGCGGGCTGGAAACGGTGGGCGATCTCGACTTCATCGTGGCCGCGGACGAGTGGGCGCCGATCGTCGAGTGGTTCGTGTCGCGGCCGGGGGTAGCGGAGGTGACGGCGAAAGGGGAGACGAAGGCGAGCGTCCGGTTTGCGGGCGGCCTCCAGGCGGATCTTCGCATCGTGCCGCCCGACCAGTTTGTCTTTGCATTGCACCATTTTACCGGCTCCAAGGACCACAACGTGCAGATGCGCCAGCGCGCGCAGTCGCGGGGGCTCAGCCTGAGCGAGTGGGGGCTGGTGCCAGCGGAAGGCGAGGGGACGGCAAAAGAAAAGGCCGATGCGCAGCGAAAGACCGGCGAGGCGAAATCGGCTGCGATCCTGACCGAGGCGGACCTTTTTGCCGCGCTCGGACTGCACGAGATCCCGCCGGAACTGCGGGAAGGGTTGGGCGAAATCGAGGCCGCGGAGAAAGGGGAATTCCCGCGACTGATCGAGACTGCCGATCTGCGAGGGGTTTTCCACAATCACACAACGGCGTCGGATGGCCGGAACACGCTGGCGGAGATGGTGGAGGGAGCCCGGGCGCGGGGCTGGGAGTATTTCGGAGTCGCCGACCATTCGCAGGCGAGTTTCCAGGCCAACGGTCTCGACACTGCGCGCCTGCGCCGCCAGATTGCGGAAGTTGAGGCGCTCAACCGTTCCGGCCGGCAGCCGGTCCGGGTCCTGGCCGGCGTTGAGTGCGACATCCTGCCGGACGGCCGTCTGGATCTCGACGACGCGGTGCTGCGCGAGCTCGATTACGTGGTCGTATCGGTCCATTCCTCCTTCACCCAGAGCGAGGCGGAGATGACGGCGCGGATCATCCGCGCGATCGAGCATCCGTGCACGACCATGCTCGGGCACCTGACGGGCCGGCTGCTTCTGAAACGGGAAGGATATGCGGTGAATGTGGCCAAGGTGATCGATGCGGCGCTGGCGAATCGCGTGGCGATCGAACTCAACGCGAATCCGCAGCGGCTCGACATGGACTGGCGGCACTGGCGGGCCGCCGCGGGACGCGGCCTGGTCTGCGTGATCAACCCGGATGCGC
>PMKA01000321.1:10762-10901 GCA_003157575.1 Opitutia bacterium | reverse complement strand
GTCGATGAGGTCGAGCGGATTCACGACCTCGCCCGCGCTTTTCGACATCTTCTGTCCGCTCTTGAGCAGCCACCATCCATGCACGAGCAGCGACTTCGGCGGTTCAATGCCCGCGGCATGCAGCATGATCGGCCAGTAG
>PMKA01000321.1:0-10737 GCA_003157575.1 Opitutia bacterium | reverse complement strand
GCGTCGAACCAGACGTAGGTGACGAAACCCGGGTCGAACGGAAGCGGGATGCCCCACTCGAGCCGTTCCTTCGGACGGGAGATGCACAGGTCGTTGAGCGGCTCCTTCAGAAATTCGAGGACCTGCTTCTGGCGGAAGCGGGGAAAGATGAAATCCTCGTGGGTCCGCAGGTGCTCGACGAGCCAGTCCTGGTAGGCGCGCAGCTTGAAGAAATAGTTCGGCTCGATGATCTCCGTCACCTCGCCGAAAATCTCCGGCCACGAGCCGTCCGGCAGGCGGTCCTTCTCCTGTAGAAACTGTTCCTGGCGCGTGCTGTAGAACCCGCGGTATTCCGCCCGGTAAATCTCGCCCTTGTCGTAAAGGCGCTGGAGCAGCTCGCAGACGACCCGCTTGTGGCGCTCCTCCGTCGTGCGGATGAAATCGTCGTAGGAGACGTCCAGGCGGTCGTAGAGAGCGCGAAACTCGCCCGCCGTTGCGTCGACGTACTCCTGGGCGGGAATCCCGCGTTTGCGGGCGCTCATCTGCACCTTCTGGCCGTGTTCGTCGGTGCCGGTGAGAAAGTGGACGGGGTCCCCCATGAGCCGCCGGAAACGCGCGATAACGTCGACCAGCACCTTCTCGTAAGCATGCCCGATGTGCGGCGACCCGTTGACGTAGTCGATGGCTGTGGTGATGTAGAAGGACTTCATGGCGGAAAGGGTCCGGACGGTAGCGTCCTGCGCGAAAATGTCGATACCGGCGGAGAATGACTTCAACCCGGCAAGGCGGGACCAAAGGGGCGGGCATTGGGCGGCGAATGGCGAGAAGAGCAGTTTCTTTCCGGCGACATAGGGACCATGCAGGTTGCAGTGTTCAAGGATGGCACGATGTTGTGGAACGCGAGCGACGCCGGCGTCTTCGATCTGAATACAACGCTCGTCGCCGGAGATACGCTCGATTTCGACGTCTATGGCGGATACGGCTACGGGAACACGGGACTCGAGCTCGCCATCACAACCGTGCCGGAGCCGTCTTCCATGGCATGCCTGCTCGCCGGAGGATTCCTCCTGCTCGCGCGGCGGGTCCGCCGCTCATTGTCTCCGGCGGCTGCAAAGCGTTTGCCGGTCCAGGCCGTGTATGATCCGGGACGATAGGTGACCCTTTGTCCGGGAGAGAGGCCATCGTTCCCGTCGGACATGCGCCGAGCGGATTTTACAGGAGCCGCAGAGTCCGCAGAGACCTGCTATTCCTCCGTTCTCACCGTTGCCTCCTGCAAAACAGTCCGGGGCCGATGACTGTTCCGCAACTCCTCTGCGCCCTCCGCATGCTCCTGTGAAAAGACCGGAGGTGTCTAGCGCGAGGTCGCGAAGCGCGAAGAGCCTTCTATGAAAAGCGCCTGATCGCGCCGTCTATTTTGGAACCCAGTGATGGTCCCCTCACAGCCTGTATTCAAGACCCGTCCTTCATGCGACGGCCGGCCCGTTTTCCTTTGTGCCCGCGCCCGGTTTTGCTTCAATCTCAGGACATGGCCCATTACGATGTCCCCGCGTTTCTCACGGCTTTGCTGCACGCACGCTCCCCCTCCGGCTACGAGTTCGAAGCCCAGAAGGTTTTCGATGAACATGTCAGGCCGGCCGCGGACGAATACGCCGACGATGCCCTCGGCAACCGCCTCGCCACCCTGCATCCCTCCGGCGACCCGGTGCTGATGTTCGCAGGTCACATGGACGAACTCGGCTTGATCATCACCTACGTCAACAAGGACGGATTCATCTATTTCGACACGATCGGCGGTCATGACCGCACGGTGATCTCAGGCCGCCGGGTCATCATCCAAACCGCGGCGGGCCCCGTGAAGGGCGTCACCGGCAAGCGCGCGATCCACTTGATGGACGAGGCCGACCGCAAGAAGGTTCCCGAAATCCATGAGATCTGGATCGACATCGGCGCACGCTCTAAAAAGGAGGCGCTGGAGCGTGTGGCCATCGGGGATGTCGCAACCTACGACCATGAATTCGAACTGATCCACGGCAGCATTGGAACTTCCCGGGCGTTCGACAACAAGGTCGGCGCCTACATCGTCGGCGAATCGCTGATCCGCCTGGCCGGCGCCCGTAAAAAACTCGCGGCAAAGGTCGTGGCGGTGGCGACCGCACAGGAGGAGATCGGCGTCCGGGGCGCAACCGCCTCCGCCTACACGGTCAATCCGGATTTCGCGCTTGCGGTCGACGTCGGCCACGCGACCGACCACCCGGATTGCGACAACCGCAAGTACGGCGAGACGAAGCTCGGCGCCGGCCCCATCATCTGCCGCGGTCCCAACATAAATCCAAAGGTCTTTGAGCGCCTGGTGCAGGCGGCGAAACGCCTCAAGATTCCGTACCAGCTGGAGGCCGACCCGCGGCCGACCGGCACCGACGCCCGCGCAATCCAGATGGGGCGCGGCGGCGTTGGAACAGGACTGGTGAGCGTGCCGTTGCGTTACATGCACACGCCAAGCGAAGTCGTCGATCTCGAGGACGTCGAACGGTGCGTGCGGCTGTTTGTCGAGTTCGCCCTTTCGCTGAAAAAGGGCGACCACGCACGCTGGTAGGTTTCCGCGCGGCCAGGAAACTCAGGCCGCGTCGGCCTTGTTCTCACCCGGCTTGGGCGCCTTCTTGAGCAGCGGGCGCCTGAGGCCCTTGACGACACCCTCGTCGATCACCACCTCCACGACGTCGTCGCGTTGCGGCAGGTCGAACATGACTTCGAGCATCAGGTTCTCAAGGATTGCGCGGAGGGCGCGCGCCCCCGTTTTGAGCTCGATGGCCTTCCGTGCGATCGCTCCCACCGCATCGCGCGTGAAGCGAAGCTGCACGCCATCCATGGCAAAAAGCTTCGAGTACTGCTTCACCATCGCGTTCTTCGTGCGCAAAAGGATCCTCACCAGATCCTCTTCCGTCAGCGGATCCAGGACCGACACGATCGGAAGGCGCCCGATGAACTCCGGGATCATCCCGTAGCGCACGAGGTCCTCCGGCGCGATCATCCGCATCATTTCCTCGGGCGTGAGATTGTGATCGTCCGGGTTCACATGGAATCCCATCGAGCCCGTGCCGATCCGTTTCTTTACAAATTGCTCCAGGCCGACGAACGCTCCGCCGCAGATGAAAAGGATGTTGGCCGTGTTGACCTGGATGTACTCCTGGTTGGGGTGCTTGCGGCCGCCCTGCGGAGGGACGTTGCAAACGGTGCCTTCCAGGATCTTGAGCAGCGCCNNACGCCTTCGCCCGATACGTCGCGGGTGATGGACACGTTCTCCGTCGTACGGCGGATTTTGTCGATCTCGTCGATGTAGACGATGCCGCACTCGGCCTTCTTCACGTCGTAGCTGGCCGCCTGCAGGAGGCGCAGGACGACGTTCTCAACATCTTCGCCGACATAGCCGGCCTCCGTCAGCGTGGTCGCGTCCGAGATCGCAAACGGCACGTCGAGGATGCGCGCCAGAGTCCGCGCAAGAAGGGTTTTGCCCGAACCGGTCGGCCCGACAAACAGGACGTTGCTCTTCTCCACCTCGACATCGGTGAATTCCGGCGCCATCACGGCGTTCGCGCGAATCGGCTGCCCGGAATCGAACATCAGGCGTTTGTAGTGGTTGTAGACGGCAACCGAGAGCACCTTCTTGGCGTGATCCTGGCCGATGACGTAATCGTCGAGCGTCTTCTTGATCTCCACCGGCTTGAGCAGGCGGAATGCGGGCCGGCTCTCCGGCGTCGGAGCCTTGATTTCCCGGTCGATGATCGTCTTGCAGACGTTGACGCACGAATCGCAAATATACACTCCCGGACCGGCGATGATCTTTTTCACCTCTGCCTGCGACTTTCCGCAGAACGAACAAAGGGTCATACGGGAGGATTTGGCCATGAGAAGAAAGGGTTAAGACAGTGGCAATGTGCGGTCGGGAGCTTCGTGAACCGGGCGCGGCCTGGCCGTTCAGGCCGCCTGCACGGGGACGGCCGGCGTCTCGCGCGTCGACGGAAGCACCTTGTCGACGACCCCGTATTTGAGAGCCTCTTCCGCGCTCATGTGATAATCGCGGTCCGAATCCCTGTCGATCTGCTCGGGCGTCTTGCCCGTGTGCTTCGCAAGGACCTCGTTGAGCGTCCGGCGCCAGCGCTGGATCTCCCGCGCGGCAATCGCGATGTCGGCGGTCTGCCCGCCGGCGCCGCCGGTCGGCTGGTGGATCATCACGCGGCTGTTCGGCAGAGCGAAACGCTTTCCCTTCGTCCCGGCGGCGAGCAGCACGGTGGCCATGCTGGCCGCCTGGCCGATGCAGTAGGTCGCGACATCGCACTGAAGGAAGTTCATCGCGTCGTAGATCGCCATCCCGCCCGTCACCACCCCGCCCGGGGAATTGATGTAGAGCTGGATGTCCTTCTTGGCATCCTCCATCTGAAGGAAAAGGAACTGGGCGATCACCAGATTCGCCACGCCATCGTCGATCGGCGTCCCGATGAAGATGATCCGGTCCTTAAGCAGACGGGAGAAGATGTCCATGCTCCGCTCCCCGCGGCCGGTGTTTTCGATGACAAATGGGACGTAATAGCTCACGAGATTTTTGATTCGGTCAGACCTTCGCCGTTGCCGTCGTGATGGTAGCCTTGCTGACGAGGAAATCAAGCGCCTTGTCGAAAACGATCGCCTGCTGGAGCGAGCGGAGGCGCTCGCGGTCGCGGACAAGTTCCTTGGCGAGCTTCTCCGGCCGCTGGTTGGCCCGTGCGGCCTCGCGCACGATCGCTCCGTCGAGGTCGCGCTCGTTCGCGGCGATCTTCTCCTTCTCGGCGATCTTCGCGAGCAGCATCTGAACCTTCACCCTGCTGACGGCGGCGCGGCGCGCATTTTCGTAGAGCTCCTTCTTGTTCTTCTCGAACTCGGCCTCGGGGACGCCCCGCTGGATGTTTTCCTCCATGAAGCGGCGCAGAACGTCCTGGGTTTCGCCGGCGATGAGACTCTCGGGCAGGGAGAACTCGATCCGCGCGGCCAGCGCCTCGCTCACCTGCCTGCGCTGCGCGCGGCGGTTCTCATACTCTTTGCGCTGTTTCAGGTTCTGGCCCAGCTGCAGCCGGAGCGCATCGATGCCCTCCACGTGCTGGCTCTTGAAGAACGCCTCGTCCAGCGCCGGCAGCGCCCGCTCGCGCACTTCCTGCACCTCGACGGCATAGACCGCGGCCTTGCCCCCGAGCTCCGGCGCGGCGGCAAAACCGGCGGGAAAAACGACCTGCGCCTCCTTCTTGTCGCCCGCCTTGAGGCCCGCCAGCTGCCGTCCAAGGCCGGGGATGAGGCCCTCCTGTTCGCTGTCGACCTCCTCCCATGTCTGGGGGACCTTGCCGTAGATCTGCTTGTCCGGCGCAATCTCCGCGATGGGCTTCCCGTCGATGGTTCCCTCGTAGGCAAGCTTCACGTAGTCGCCCTTCTGGGCCGCCCGGTCCGCCACCTTGAAGTCCGCATGCTCCTGGCGCAGACCCTCGATCACGGCGTCGATCTCGGCCTCCGTCGGCTCGACGGGCGACACCTGGACCGGAATCCCGAGATACTCGGGCAGTTCAAACTGCGGCTGCACATCGACGGTGAATGCGATGGCTGCGGAGAGTCCCGCCTCAATCGTTCCCTCTTCGACATGCACGACATTGACGACGTCGAGTTTCGTCTTCTCGAGGCCGGCGCGGTAAGCCTTGCCCACAACCTTGCTCTTGAGATCGTCCCTCACCTCCTTGGCGAAGCGTTTCAGGATCAGCTCGGCCGGGGCATGCCCGGGCCTGAAGCCGGGCAGCCGGGCAACCTTGGCGATGTCCTTCACCACGGCCTGGTGCTCGGCGTCGACTTCGCTCTTGTCGAGGGTCACGACAAGGCTCTTGCGGGTTTCGGAGAGGTCTTTGATTTCGATGTTCACTTCAGCAAAAAGAAAAGGATGGCGATCAACGGAATTGGCGACGGTACGGGACCGCCGCACCGGCGGTCAATGCTTGATTGATCTTCCAGCCGCAAACTCCCGTGGGGCCGGCTTCAATCGTTTTTCGTCGGGAGCGCAGAGGCCGCGGAGTCCGGCGTCGCCGCGGGCCTGACAAAGTCGGCCAGGAGCCGGATGTAGCAGGCCTGGTAATAGATTCCAGGTTCGCTCATCTCCCAGGACTTCTCCGGCCAGCCCAGGTTGCTGTCGAGATACGCCTTCGCCGGAGGCTGCTTTTTGATCCATTCGATTGTCCCGCTGTAATTCTGGTTCGGTCCCCCAACGACATATCCGGGCGGCGGTTCGCCGCGGAACCAGCCGTGATAGGCATACTTCGCCGACGTCTCGGCGCCGTAGCGGCCCATGTTGGTCAGATAGACCAGATCGAGCGGATTCACCCCGTGAAACGCGTGCAGCATGTTCAACGCGCGCTGCCGAAGCCGGGCGCTCCGGGAGCCCCCGAGATTGTATTCCACTGCAGCAGTCGCAACGATGCCATAACAGGCCCTGACGCGATTGCTGCCCCAGTGGTAACAGGTGTCGGCCATCCACGCCCGGTAAAGTTCTTCATTTCCATCCTGGGGCATGAACAGCGGTGAATCCATCGACTCCGCCAACTTCCGCGAAATCCGTCGCGAGACCGCCGGATCTGCCCCGGGGAGCGTCACGTATTCAAGCAGCGCCTCTGCCGCTCCCATTTCATACGGGGACCACACCTTGTCGGACAGCTGCCGCGTCGCGCCCACCTGCCTCTTGAAAGCCTCATGGTACGCCGGCTTTCCCGTCAACGCCCAGAGATGCATGGCTGCAACCGCCTCGGCTCGGTCCTGTTCGGCGGCGCTCATGTTCGCGCTGCCGGCCTTGATCTCGCCCGAATCGCAGTCGTAGCTGCGGGGGTGCGTCGTGTACCAGGCCCAGGCGCGCTCGGCCCGCACACTCATTTCGACGCTGAAAGCCTTCCATGGTTCGAAGCGCCCGAAGACGCGCGCCGCATGCGCAAACACGCCGGCGGTGACAATCGTCGAGCCGGAACACTCAGGGCCGTAATATCGCTGGTGCCGGTCCGTGCTCAACGGCCAGCTGTCCCCAAACTCAAGCGTGCCCGTCTTGACGAAGACGCCGCCGTCCCCGGCCTGCATCTTCATGAGCCAGTCCAATTCCCATTTTACCTCGTCAAGCAGGTCGGGAAGTCCGTTGCCCGACTCCGGAATGTTGAGATCGTCGGTGAACGCGGCGGGATTGGCGCTCCATGCATAGAGAAGCGGATGGATCGTTTCGTTGAGAAAAGGAGGGTACTTGTTGGTGTCGCCGGCGTCCATCCAGCCACCGGTGAGATCGCGCGCGGTCGCGGGATCCTGTCTGGCCCAGAGCGCCCTCGTCTCCCGGTCCTGCAGGAACGTCGGGCCGTCCAGCCAGGGCGCCTCCGCACAGGGCGCGGTGTGGGCCGTCGCTTCGCGCTGGTAGAAGAACACCCGCTCGGCAGCCCGCAGAACCTCACGATAAACTCCAGGGCCTATCCGCACAAAATGCGAACGCATGCCGGTCCGCGGATCGAACACATAGTATTCCCCCGCCTGCCGCACGCCGCTGAAATCAAACCACCACCCGCGATCGCCGGAGATCCGGTCGGTCCTGCCGCCCTTGAATTTCACGGCAGGCCCGCGGTACACCACCCGGTTGCCGGACGCCTCGCGAAGCTCCAGCTGCGGCCCCGGCGCAAAATGATCGGCGGCGTTGGCCCCTTTCTGCGGATCGCTGACGACCGCCACCTTGTCCTCGTCGGGCAGGTACCCGAACTGGTCGACATGGATGTGACTTGTCACCCGCGGCAGATCGGGAGCCGTCGCCGTGCCTGACGCCGTTTCCGCAGCCGCGGCGCTCACAATGCCGCAGCCGGAAATGGTCAACACCGCGCACAACTTCAAAAAATGATGCTGCATCCGGCAATTTGTGCCCGTGCGCCGCACCGGGTCAAGGCGCGTGCACGGGGTGGATCAAAAGCCGGAGCACCAAATACCCGACGTGCACAATCCGGACGCGTCTCACTTCGACGGCAGGTCCAAATGCAGGTTGCGCGCATGGAACGCCAGCGCTTCGCGGATGTGCAGATCCCAGTAGTCCCAGTCGTGTCTGCCGGGATGCTCGCGATAGGTATGGGGCACATGATGCTCGACGAGCCGTCGATGGAGCTCGCGGTTGGGCTCCAGCAGCGAATCCTCGGTTCCGCAGTCCATCAGTATCCGGGGTAGCCGCAGATGACGTCTCCGCGCCTGCCGGACCAGCGTGATGAGGTCGTGCTTCGTGCCGACCGGCTGGCGGCCGAAGATCCGCCGCAATTCGGCCAGGAACTCCGGTGGATGCCTCCCGAGGATTGCATCCTTCCTCGCCTCCCGCGGGTCTATGTCGAGATCCAGCTGCATGACCGCGCCCGAGTGGCTGTGCGCCGAGCAAAACCGGTCGGGGTAGCCAAACGCCAGGCGCAACGCCCCGTAGCCCCCCATGGACAGGCCGCCCACCGCGCGCGCCGCGCGCGCAGGTTTCGCATGGAAAGTCCGCTCGACAAACGCCGGAACCTCCTCGGCCATGTGCCGCGCATAGGCCGGCCCCTCCTCGTTGTCGGTGTAAAACCCACGGTCCCCGTCGGGCAGCACCACGATCAGGGGAAGCTCGCGCAGATACCACTCCAGCCGCGAATACCGCAGCCAGTTGGTCGAGTCTCCGAACATGCCGTGCAGCAGGTAGAGCGCCGCAAACGGCGGCTTTCCGACCGACGGAAGCAGGACCTGCATCTCCGTCTGTTTGCCGATGATGGTGCTTCGCCAATGAACCTGTGCCCAGGACATCCGGCGATATTGACGGCAGAACTGCGCTCCGCGAAACAAAAAACGCAGGGCGATCAGGCGCCGGCGTTCTCACCCGGCAGGGTCGGGCTTTGACCGGCCAGCCGAAGCTCGCTGTGCCGCCTGCCGTACCAGAAATAGATCACCAGACCGATGAGCAGCCAGATCAACAGCCGCCACCAGTTCTCCTTCGGCAGCGAAATCATCAAAAGCAGCGAACTCGCCATCCCCAGCACCGGGACCAGCGGCACCCACGGCACGCGGAAACTCCGCCGCGCCTCGGGATGGGTCCGGCGAAGCACCAGCACCGCGGCGCACACGACGAAAAAGGCCAGCAGCGTGCCGATGTTGACGAGCTCGGCCAGAATCCGGAGGGGCAGAACGCCCGCAAGAACGGATACGAAACACCCCATCAGGATCTGCGACAGCCAGGGCGTGCGAAACCTCGGGTGCACGGCGCCGAAAAACCGCGAAGACACCAGACCGTCGCGGGCCATGGCCAGCATCACCCGCGGCTGGCTGAGCATGAGGACCAGCAGCACCGAGGTGATGCCCACCACGGCCCCGATCGAGATCACAAAGTGCGCCCAGGGCAGCCCCACCCGCCGGAATGCGTCCGCGACCGGTGCGTCGATGTTGATCTCGTTGTACGGAACCATTCCGGTGAGCACGGCCGCCACGGCGATATAGAGCACCGTGCACAGCGCCAGCGAGGCGAGGATTCCGATCGGAACATCCCGGCTCGGATTCTTGGCCTCCTCGGCGTGGGTCGAAACCGAGTCGAATCCAATGTAGGCGAAAAAGATGATCGCCGATCCCGCCAGCATCCCCAGCGGTTCTCCTCCCGCGCCGGTCTGGCCCAGAATGGTACGCCCAAACAGGCTGATGCCGGAGAAGCCGAAAGGCGCAAACGGACGCCAGTTGGCCGGATTCACATAAAAGGCGCCCAATCCGATGACGATCAAGACCACCGCGAGCTTGACGACCACCATGGCCGTGTTGAAGGAGGCGCTCTCCCGAACGCCGCGCACGAGAACGACCGTGAGCATGGCGGTGACGAGGACGGCCGGCAGGTCGACCGCCGATCCTGTGGCGATAAAGCGGCCCAACCCCGGATCGTAGTCAAACGGCGTTCTTCCTATGACCGCCGGAATCCTCGGCAGAAACACGCCGATGAACTCCTGAAAATATTGGGACCAGCCATGCGCGACCGCCGACGATGCGATCGTATATTCGAGAAGCAGGTCCCATCCGATGATCCAGGCCGCCAGCTCGCCGAGCGTCGCATACGCGTAGGTGTAGGCGGAACCGGCGACCGGCACCATGGAGGCGAACTCCGCATAGCACAGCGCCGAGAAGACACACGCCAGGCCCGCCATGACAAATGAGAGCATGATTGCGGGCCCCGCCTTGTCATGGGCGGCCTGTCCGGTGACCACGAAGATCCCGGCTCCAATCACGCACCCGATGCCCAGGCTGGTCAGCTGCACCGGGCCAAGCACCCGGTGCAAACGGTTCTCGCCTTCGATTTCTCGGTGAAGTTGCGCCAGACTTTTCCGGACAAATAGATTTTTCATTCGGACACTCCGCCCCACGAACCGCCTTCGATCATCCCGATAATGCGGCAAACAACAACCAGAGAATCGTCGATGTCCGCGCGCTACAACGTCGCCGCCACCAGATCGCCGACTTCCTTCGTGCCGTACCCCATGCGGCCGGCGGCGAGGGACTTCAGCTTCTCGCGAACCACCTTGATGACGGCCTTCTCGATGGCGTTCGCCAGCGCGGCCTCTCCAAGGAAGTCCATCATCATCGCCCCGGCGCAGATCGCCGCGAGCGGATTGATGACGTTCTGGTTCGTGTATTTCGGCGCGCTGCCGCCGATGGGCTCGAACATGGAGGTGCCCGCCGGGTTGATGTTGCCGCCCGCGG
>PMKA01000332.1 GCA_003157575.1 Opitutia bacterium | reverse complement strand
TTTCGACAACGAGATCCAGATGGCGCGCCTGAACGAGGCGCCGGGGGTGCAGAAGATCACGATCAAACCCCAGGTGGACAAGTACGTCTTCCCCGCAGGCAACGCGATCTACGTGCTCGCGGAGGGGCGCCTGGTGAACCTTGGGTGCGCCCACGGCCATCCGTCGTTCGTCATGTCCAACAGCTTCACAAACCAGATGCTCGCACAGATCGACCTCTGGAAGAACCGCGACGGCTACAAGGTCGGCGTCACCCGGCTGCCCAAGCACCTCGACGAGGAGGTCGCGCGGCTGCACCTCGGCAAGATCGGCGTGAAGCTTACAAAACTTACCCAGCGGCAGGCCGATTACCTCGGGGTGCGGGTCGACGGTCCGTACAAGCCGGAGCACTACCGCTACTGAGCCGGTCGGCGAAGGCCGGCTACGCCTCGTAAAGGGCGCGCAGTTCGCCGTCGGCCCGGCGCAGCCGGATGGCCAGCGCGCGGGCCAGCCTCGCGAACATCTTGAGCCCGACCAGGGGGTGCGCCCGGGACAGCTCGTCGAACCTGCTGCGCGAGATCACGAACAGGTCGGTCGCGGTCGTCGCCACCGCGCTCGCCGAGCGGATGCCGCGGTCGAGGAAGGCGACCTCGCCGAAAAAGTCCCCGCGGCCGAACGACGCCAGGTTGTGGTGGTCGCCGCTGCCGACCGGCAGGATGATCCGGACGCTCCCGCGGCGGATGAGATACAACTCGTCTCCCGGGTCGCCGTTTCGGAAGACCGGTTCTCCGGACGCGCACGAGCGCTCGACGACGCAGGAGGCGAGGGCGTCGAGCATCTGGTCGGCCTCGAAATTGTGCAGCAGTTCGATCTCGGCCAGCGCAAGCGGCGCCTCCCCTCCGGCCGGCGACGTCTGGGCTCCGGAAAGAATTTCGTCCTCGGTCCAGCGCAGCGCGTCGTCGAGCGTCTCGAACACCCGGACGTTCTGCCGGGCCGCGGTGACGCCGACCTGGGAAAAATACGACTTCAGGTCCTGGCCGCTTGGCAGGCTGGCCGGCAGGCGGCTGAAGAGCAGGTAGCCGTCGTGCTCCTTGAGGATGGCCTCGAATTGTTCGAGCAGGTGGGCGGCCGTGTAATCCACCGACTGCACCCGGCGCATGTCGAGGATGAGGAAGCGGCATTGTTTCAGGTCGGGCGCCAGCTCGGTGAAGAGCCGGTCGGTCGTGCCGAAGAACAGGCTGCCCTGCAGCTCGCAGAGCGTGATCTCCGGCCCGTGCTTCTCCAGCAGCGCCTGCTCCGAGGGCAGCCGGTGCTGCTTGGAGGAGATGTGCGCTCCGCTGATCTTCCGCCGGATGACCGAGCTGCGGATCTGCTCGCGGATGAAAAGAAGGATGGCGAGCGCCAGTCCGGTGCCCGAGGCCGCGATCAGGTTCCCGCCGACCGCGACGACAACCACGGCTGCGATCACCAGGAAATCCAGGACGGTCGACTTCTGGCGCAGCAGCAGGAAGCTGTGCCAGTCGAACATCCGGAACGCGACGACCATCAGGATGCCCGCCAGGGCCGACAGCGGAACCCAGGCGATCCAGCTTCCCAGGGCGGCGAATGCGGCCAGCACGAAGAGCCCTTCGATGGCGCCGGACAGGCGCGTGCGCGCGCCGCTGTTCACGTTGACCAGCGTCGGCCCCATCGTGCCCGATCCCGGCATTCCGCCGAGCGCGGCCGCGGCGAGGTTGCCCGCGCCCTGGCCGAGAAGCGTGCGGTTGGAGTCGTGCCGGTCGCGCGTAAGGGCGTCCACGACGACGCAGGTCTTGAGCGTGTCGATCGAAAGCAGGACCGACAGCGTCAACGCCGGCATGAGCACGGAGCGGACGTCGGACAGGTGAAATCCGGAGAGGGAGGCCCATTGTCCGGAAAACGCCCCCAGAATCGAGCCGAGGCCGCCGCCCACAGGACCGATGACAAGCCTGTTGTGTTCAAGCTGCAGGAGTCCCGGTTCGAATATGCCGATGACAAAATACGAGACGAGTCCCGCGGCCAGGCCGAGGATTGCGGCGGGGACGGCCTTTGTCAGCCGCGGCGCCAGCACGGCTCCAGCGACCGTGGCGCTGCCGACGACAACCGCGGGCCACTGCCAGAGCGCAGGCGTGGCCAATCCCGAGCCCGGGTGCGTGCCGGAGGGCCAGCCGAAAAACTTCGGCACCTGGCTGAGAAAAATGACGACGCCGACGCCGCTCAGATATCCGGAAACGACCGGGTACGGGATGTATTTGATGAGCCTGCCGCCGCCGACGAAGCCGTAGACGAGCTGCAGGCATCCTGAGAGCAGCCCGACCAGCACAAACAACCCCGCGATGCGTTCCGGGGAAACCGCCCCCTCCACGCCGCCGTTTCCCGCCAGCAGGCTCGTCGCCAGGGCGGCCAGCACGGCCGCGGCCGGCGCGCACGGTGCGGAGATCAGTCGCGGCGCGCCTCCGATAAGCGGCGCAACGACGCCGATGCCGATTGCCCCTATGATGCCTGCGCGCACACCAGGACCGAGGAACGACGGACCGAGCAGGGCGAAGACGGAGACTCCGTAGGCAACGGAGGAGGGCAGGGCCACCAGCGCGGCGGCGAGGCCGCCCCACAAATCGCCGGCCAGCGTCTCCAGACGGCGGGGTTGTGCTCGGGGTTGCTCGGCGGACATGGGGTCAGGCCGAAAATTCAGGGGCAAGGGCCGGAGGACGCGGGCTGGGAGACTGTCGGACTTGCGTTCCGACAACCTCGTGGGCGCGGCTGTTTACAGCTCCTTTTCAAGGGATCCAACGATGGTCTTCAGGATCTGCACGCGGGCGAACTTTTTGTCGTTGCCCGCGACGAGCGTCCACGGCGCGAATTCCGTGCTGCAGCGCGTCACCATGTCGTTCACCGCAAGGGTGTAGGCGTTCCATTTCTTCCGGTTGCGCCAGTCTTCCGCGGTGATCTTGTACTGTTTGTACGCCACGGTCTCGCGTTCCTTGAAGCGGCGCAGCTGCTCGTCCTGGCTGATGTGTATCCAGAACTTGTTGACCAGGATTCCGTGGCCGGCGAGCTGCTCCTCGAATTCGTTGATCTCGTGATAGGAGCGCTGCCAGGCCGCCTCCGGCGTAAATCCCTCGACCCTTTCCACCAGGACGCGGCCGTACCAGGAACGGTCGAAAATCGTTGTGAAGCCCGCCCGGGGCAGCTGCCTCCAGAACCGCCACAGGTAATGCTGGGCGCGCTCCTCGTCCGTCGGGGCGGCGATGCCGACAATGCGGTAGAGGCGGGGATCCATCGCCTGCGTCACGCGCCGGACCGCGCTGCCCTTGCCCGCGGCGTCCCATCCTTCGAAGACCATGACCATGGAGCGCTTTTTGTCGCGCGCCACCCAGGCGAGCTTCGCGAGGCGGGTCTGCCATGCCCCGAGCGCCTCCCGATATTCCTTGTCCGTCAGCTTCTGGGTGAGGTCCACCCGGTCCAGCACCGAGCCGGATGACGCGGCGGCCTCCTGCCGGGGCGGCTTCTCCTTCGGTGCGGAGACGATTTCCGCATCCGCGGATTTGGCGGCCTCCTTCGGCAGCCGCCGCCGGATCGCCTGCAGCAGGATCTCCCCCGCGGTGAATTCGCGGTGGCGCCGGTCGGTCGCCTCGATCACGTGCCACGGCGCGGCGCCCGAGTCGGTCTTCCGGATCGCCCGCTCGGAGGCGTCGATGAATTCGTCGTACTTCTTGAAATTCTTCCAGTCGAGCGGCGTGATCCGGTTCGTCCGGTCGAGCTTCTTCAGCGCCTTCTTCTGCTCCGCCCTCGAGAGGTGGAGCCAGAGCTTCACGATGACGGCGCCGTCGTCGACGAGCATCTGTTCAAACGCGGCGATGCGGTCGAGCGCGGCGTCGAAGCCGCCGCCCTTAAGCTTGCCGCGGACCCGGTTCACAATGGGGTCGCTGTACCAGGACCGGAAGAAGATCCCGATGCGGCCTCGGCCGGGCATCGCGCGCCAGAACTTCCAGTACGACGGACGCTCGAGCTCCTCGTCGCTGGGCTTCCAGAACGCGTGCGTCTCGACGCCGCGCGGATCCAGCCATTCGTTCAGGCGGTGGATGAGCGCGCCCTTGCCGGCGCCGTCCGCGCCCGAGATGATGACGATGACGGGGAAATTCTGCCCGCGGAGCTGGAAATGGGAATCGAGGAGCTGCGACCGCAGCCCGGGCAGCCCGGCGTCATACTGTTGCTTTGTGAGCTTGCTTCCGAGTTCGACCGACTCAAACCGGCGGCAGGCGCTGGAGGTGTTTCCGCAGGATGGCGATTTCATGGAAGGTGACCGCGACGATGATCTTCTCGGACGCGCTCAGGGCCAGTCCGTCCCTCACCTCGATTCGTTCGAGGGTCTCCTCGAGCGCGCGCAGTTGCGTCGCCAGCGCCCGCGCGCCCAGGCTGAGCGCCGAGCCCTTCAATCCGTTGATCCGCCCCAGCAGCGCCTGCTTGTCGGCCGGGCTCCGCACGGTCTGGAGCCGCTCCATCGATTCGCAGGCTTCCTGCACGATGCCCTCCAGGAGCGTCCGGTACGTTGCGGCATCCACGCCGAGCCGGGTGCAGACGGTCGCGCTGTCCTCGATCGAACGCGGGTCGACGGCGTTGCTCTGGATCTGGTGGATTTTAACGAGCACATTTTCCCGTGTGTACGGCTTGACGATGTACTGGGTGACGGAGAGCAGCGCGGCCTTCCTCACCGTGGTCCGGTCGTTGATCGAGGTGCAGAGGATGACAGGGGTGGAGACGAAGCGGTTGTCGGAGCGCATCAGCCTGATCAGGGCGAGCCCGTCGAGACGGGGCATCATGATGTCGAACAGGCAGACATCGAACGGCTCGGGCGATGTGAGGAGCTTCTGCCAGGCCTCCTCCCCGTCGTTGACCATGGTGAGAGTGTGATCGCCGTCAGCCTCAAGTATCCGCTGCATCAAGACACGTGAAATGCGATCATCGTCCGCCATCAGTATTTTCATCGTCGGCCGCAGAATGTCGAAATGTCCTCAAGGAAACGACGAAAAAATGAGGGGGGGCGCGAAGTTGGGTTGTTTTCCCGTCTGGCGGCGGACGTGCCCGTGGAACCGCCTCCGGGAAGATTAGGGTGGATTTGCGCGCGTTTTTCGCAAACATCGCCGTTCCCTATGAACCCGGTACTCAAACTCCTGCTGGAAGGCGGCAGCCTCAGCACAGCGCAGATGGCGCAAGTGTTGAACCTGACCGAGGGCGAGATCAACGGGCATCTGGAACAGCTGAAGAAGGAGCATATCTTCCTTGGCTGGCGCCCGGTGCTTGACCTGTCCAAGGAAGCCGCGGGCGCCGTGCGCGCCGTGATCGAAGTGCGGATCACGCCCGAGCGCGGCGGCGGGTTCAACCGCTTCGCGGAGCGGATCAGCCGTTTTGACGAGGTGGAGTCCTGCTATCTGATGTCGGGGGGCTACGACCTGCTCGTGTTTGTGACCGGTTCGAGCCTGCAGAAGGTCGCCTCATTCGTGTCCGAAAGACTCTCCACGATCGAAGGCGTCATCTCGACCTCGACCCATTTCATGCTCCGCTCCTATAAAGAGCAGGGCTATTTGATGGATATGCCGGCGGAGCAGAACGGCCGGCTGACGGTGACCCCCTGACCTTGACCGTGGTCGCGCGCCGTCCGGACGCGCTCCCTCAATGAGAGCGCTCATCGCCCGCCCGGACGGCGGGCGGCACCGCATCCCCATCCCATGGATACCAACCGTTTTATTGCCCGCCACGTCGTCACGCTGCCCAAATTCGGGATCCGCGACTTCTTTGAGATCGTGGCCAAGATGCAGGACGTGATCTCGCTCGGCATTGGCGAGCC
>PMKA01000303.1 GCA_003157575.1 Opitutia bacterium | reverse complement strand
CATCTTGAACGCGAATTAGAATAAACAAACAGCGGACGCCGTCGGGTGCGGAGCGGCGACAGCTCTCCGGTTCTGAGGAGGAGTTGGGAACTTCGGCTTGGGCCTTGCGCCAGAGAGGCATGCCCTTGGGCAACTTCCGGGGCTTTGCCGGCCCCGACACAAAAAGAATCGCCGCCGGCGAAGATTTTTCATGGACGCGGACAGGTGTCCGCATTATGTTCCAATCGCCCCCGAGCCATGAAGACCCTGACGCTTGATCATCCCGCAGGCACCGGCAACCCGACCGTTTCGAATGAACCGATCTTGGTTTGAACGACTCAGCGTGATTCGCGCCATTATCGATGCTTGACCGGACCCCACCGCTTTTTGCGATTTTGGCCGTTCTCGCCGGCAGTGCGGGCGCGCTCATGTCCCCCGGGGCGATGGGAGCCGACGCGGTTGTGGCACTCGACGGATCGGGACAGTACGCTTCCGTTCAGGATGCAATCAGCGCGGCGCCAATGCGGGACGGTGTGACCAATCCGCGTTGGGTGATCCACGTCAAGCCTGGCACCTACCAGGAGCGCGTCTATGTGCAGCGCGAACGCGGGAACATCCTCCTCGAGGGTGAGGATGCGGCGCATACCGTCATCACCTTCAATCTCCACGCCAGCACTCCCGGGCCGGATGGAAAGCCGATCGGCACCTTCCGCACGGCGACGATGGAAATCGACGCCGATGGATTTGCCGCTGTGAACCTGACGTTTGCCAACTCTTCCGGTCCGGTCGGTCAGGCGCTGGCCCTGCGTGTGGATGGCGACCGCGTGGCGTTCCGAAACTGCCGCTTTCTCGGGTGGCAGGACACAATCCTGGTGAATCGTGGACGGCACGTCTTTTCCCAGTGCTATATCGAAGGGCATGTGGACTTCATTTTCGGAGGGGCCACAGCGTTCTTCGATCGTTGCGACGTCCACTGTTTGCGGGATGGCTACATCACTGCGGCATCCACCCCCCCTGGCGCTCCGTACGGCATGGTCTTTGCGGACTGCCGGATCACCGGTGCGGAAGGGGTGCGGACCTACCTTGGACGGCCTTGGCGCAACTATGCGCAAGTGGCGTTCATCCGGACCGCGATGTCCGCGGTAATTCGGCCGGAGGGCTGGCATGATTGGAACAAGCCCGAGGCACGGAAGACGGCTATTTTTGCCGAGTTCGCCAACACAGGCCCGGGTGCGGACGCCGGGGCGCGCGTGCCCTGGGCCCGACGTCTTGCGACAGCGGAGGCAAATGCACTGACCATGGATCGGGTCGTCGCGGGAAACGATGGCTGGAATCCTGCGCCAATGCTCCTGGCGGCGACCGATGGCGCCCCTTGGCCGACCGATCGGGGCGATAAGGCGGCCCCAGAGCGGGTCCCGAAGGGGGAAATCCGCAGTCGGCCGAACGATGTCTCGCAGCAGTAACAACCGAGCCGTGCAGGATCAATTTATGAACCGTCCCATCAACCTGTTTCTCCTCCAGAATGGCCTGCGCATCGCGCAGAATCCGTGCATCAGCCCGGATTTTTGCCTCGATTGGCCCGCGCTCACGCATGCGCTCCGGGCCGGGGAGCAACTTCAGATCTGGCTGAAAAGTCCCTTTGCCACGGCGGCCGGCAATTGGACGCTGTTCGAGGATATGGCGACGGGCGATTGCGCCTGGGTTCTTCAGCCCCATGGCGATGCGCCCACCGCGGTCGGCCTGGCGGACGGCGTCGATCTTCCCGGGGGCCGGCATGCCTTTCCGGCCACCTGGGAGAATCTGCTTCGACTCAAGAACCTCGTGCTGGAACACGATGCCAGCTCGACCATTTTCCCCTCGACCGGGGGAAATCTGGCGCGCGGCACGATCGGAGTCGGCGCCCGCTTCACCACCCTGCACTGGCCGGCGGTCGAATGGGCGATGAGCGCGCTGAACCTGGGCATGACGGCCAACCAGAACAGCATACCCCGGGAACTGGTCTTCGATGTGGACACGATGCTCCTGGGCCAGCTGGACACCGTGCCGTTTCCTTTCATCGGAACGAATGTCCCGGAGGGGCACCAGGGCCAGAGCGTGGAAGGGATGAGCCATGGGGCGGTGCTGTCCAAGCTCAAGACCGGGTTCCATCGCCGAAAGCTGGCCTGGAGTTTCAACGCCGACCACCAGCCGATTGGCGGCAAGTACGACTCTCGCGAGGACGCCCTTGTCCGTGGCTGTCTGCTTGCGAGCTACATCACCTTTGATCTTTCGCCCGAACTGGCGCTCGGCCGGCCGGCCGAACTTTCGATCATCCCGGCTGACTTGGTGCAAAAGGTGCAGGCGCGCGTCGCGGAGGCGGGGCTGCAGGTGCACGCCGCTGAGTTTGAAAGGACGCTCTGTCTGGTCTGGCCGTCGATGCTGAAGATGAAGCAGCGCGACGAAAAATACCGTGTCGCGCGCGAAGCCGCATTTTCGACCGCGGAGGGCCGCCGCTATCTGCGCGAGCTCTCCATCGACGAGCTGCCCGGGTTGACCACGCCGGAAACAACCGCGGTCATGCTCGCGTTGTGCGAGGTGCTGGGCATGCCGGTGAACTTCATCGCCCCGGCTTTCGGGTTTCAGAAGAACACCCCCTATCCGGACAACGCGGCACTGAGGACGATGATCGCCAGCCAGTGGGAGGTTTGCCGGAGATTCGGAGTGAGCATCGGCTTCCATTCGGGCTCTGGGAAATCCGCGGAGAACTACCGGGTGCTCGGTGAGGTCACGGGCGGCCGCCTCGAGATCAAGACGAGCGGGCGCTACACCTACGAGATGGGCCGGGCGCTGCACGACTCCCGCGATGCCGGCGACCGCGTGTTGTGGAAGGACTGGTACCAGTTCACGGTCGACATGGCCGTGCTGGGCGCCTTCAGCTCCGATGCCACCGAGCAAAAGATGGCGCGGNNTCACATGTTCTTCTTCGAATACAATTTCCTGTACGTCATGGCGGCGGGCGGGCGGCCGGAGAAGAAGGCCTTGGGGGACCATACGGGCGCAGGCTATCGGCAGCGCGCCCGGTTCTATGGGATCAGTCCCGAAGCCCGGCTTCTCTACGCGCGCAACGTTGCCGCCTATCTGATCTTCCTGGCTGAGACCACCGGACTCGCTTCGGAGGCCCGTTGCACGGCCGCCCGCAAGCTGCTCGACGGCTATTCGTCTCTCGCCGCGATGCTCGCCGATATTTCCCGCTGACCATGCCCCCTGTTTTCTCCCGCTGGTTTGCGGTGTTCATGCTGGCAACTGCCGGCGCATTTGCCGGTCCAGCTGTGGAGGTCTCTCTGGACGGGAATTTCCAGCCTGCTCTCCCCGTGATTCCAGACCGGACGTTTACCCTCACCGATTTTGGCGCGGTCGGCGATGGCAAGACGCTCAATACAGAGGCCTTCCAAAAAGCGATTGCGCACATCGACGAGGCGGGCGGCGGGCGGCTCGTTGTGCCGAAAGGCGTCTTCCGAACGTTGCCATTTGCCCTCTGCTCAAACCTCGATCTGCACCTGGCGGAGGGGGCCGTCATCCAGGCTCCGGACACTTTCGAAGCCTTCGGACTGCCTGATCCCTCCAGCCTGCATTCCCAGGAAGAAGTGAAGAAGAAGGCCAGATGGCCCCAACCCTTGATCACCGGGAACCACCTCCACGATGTTGCCA
>PMKA01000337.1 GCA_003157575.1 Opitutia bacterium | reverse complement strand
TGGACCCAGGAATGGTCGCCGGAACGGCTTCGCGGGAAGTACTTCGGCTTTCGCAACGGCCTCATCCAGACAGCAACCGTCGTTTTTCTTGTCTCGGTCTGGGGAGTCCTCCGTTTGTACCACGGTTCGCTCCTTGCCCTGCAGGGCGTCATCGCCGTCTCGGTGGCGCTGCGGTGCTGGTCGATCATCGCCCAGCACCGCCTCAACGCAACCGCTTCCGCCGCCGACACCGCGGCGCCCCTGTCATGGCGGGAGCAGCTGCGGACGGTCCGCAATTCGCGCTCGCTGCTGATGTTCATCGCGTTTGGCGCGGTCTGGGGCTTTGCGTACAACAGCCTCGGACCGTTCTACCCGGTCTTCATGTACAGGCAGCTGGGGCTGCCCCTCGACCACGTCTGCCTGTTCATCATCCTGAACACGGTCGGCGCCGCGTTGACGATGCCCGTGTGGGGCGGCCTCCTCGCCCGCTTCGGAAACAAGTCGGTAATGGCCGCGGCGATCCTCCTCTGGCAGGCGCAGTTTCTCGTCTGGTTTTTCCTCGACCGCGACAACGCCTGGCTGCTCTACATCCTCTGGATCTGGAACGGCTTCACCTGGGCCGGTTTCACGCTCGGGCTCTTCAACATGCTCCTGAAGCTGATCCCCCCCGAGGCCAAAACGATCGCAATCGGTATCAACGTTGCAGTGACATCTATCGTCACAGCGGTCGCGCCGGTCATCAGCGGCGCGGCAATCACCTATGCGCTCGGCCGCGGGTGGGACGCGATGCGGGTCTACCACTATGCGTTCGCCCTGCAGACGGCGCCCGCCTTCGTCTCCTGCCTGATCCTGCTGCGCGTGCACGAGCCGAAGGCCGGCACCCTGTCGGCCGTGTTTGGCGCAATGCGCAACGTCCGCACGCTCGGCGCAATGCTGGGGCTCGCCTTCATCGCGAACTATGTTTTCGTCAAGCCCGCCCGCAGGCTCCCGCGATGATCCCGCACATCCACACGTTGACCGGAAACCTCCTTTGGGAACAAACGTTCGATTTCCCGTCGTGGGCGCCCGGACGCACCCAACGTGCGCAGTCTGCGTCGTCCCAGGCCGGCGGCAAGGGCGTCAATGTTGCGAAGATGCTCACGAGGCTCGGCGCCCCCGCCACCGCCCTCTGCTTCCCCGGAGGGGTCACGGGCGCCGGATGTGAGGCGTGGATGCGCGCCGGGGGAATCGCCTGCCGGGCGTTTCCCGTCGCACAGGCGACCCGCCTTGGGGTGGTGGTGCGGGCGCCGGGCCAGCCGGAAACGACTTTCCTCGGGCCGGACACGCCGGTCGGGGAGGCCGCGGCACGGGCGTGTGCCGCCTACATGGACCATTGCGCGGCCGGAGACGTGCTGGCGGTCTGCGGCAGCGTGCCCGGCTGGAGCTCCGACGAATGCGAGCCGTTGCGCGCGGCCGTCGACCGCTGGTTCGGCCGGGGTCCGGTGGCAGCCGACACCTATGGCCCGCCCCTGACGTGGCTGATCGAGCGGCCTCTCGCCTGGGTGAAGGTCAACCGCGCCGAGTTCGACGCGTTGTTCGCCGAGCCGGAACGCCACGAACCATTGGTCAACCGCCTGCGCCTGGCCGCCGGACGCTGGTCGCCGCGTGCATGGATCGTCACCGACGGCCCGCGGCCCGTCTGGTTCGTCGAGCGCGGGGGAGCTCCCGCCAGCCTGACGCCGCCGCCGGTGGATGAGGTTTCTCCCACAGGATCGGGCGACGTGCTGCACGCCTGCCTACTGCATGCCGTCTTCCATCATAACGCCTCGCTTGCCGACGCCCTGCAGCAGGCGCTGCCCTACGCGGCGGCAAACGCCTCCCATCCGGGCATCGCCGACTTTCCTCTGGACGACCTTCCTCGATTCGGCGGCGCACCGCACGGCAACGACTAGAAAAAATATAGGCCACCGGCGCCCAACCCCGCAGGCCGGACATCCGCCAGAGCGATCCCATTCCGATCGGCGGCCGGAGCGCTCCGAGGCGCCTGTTCGATGGGGAACACCCCGGGGAGTCCTGCTCTGCTTCCGCCGAACCTCAGGAACCGCCATCAATCGGCGCCTCTCCCTCACAAACTTCGAACTTAAGCCTTGCCTTGCCCTTCGCTAGACCTCTTATTTCGCGGCTTCTATTTATGAAAGCCACCATCAAGACCCAGGGCCAGCAGTTCTCCGTGTCCGAGGGCGACGTCCTGATCGTCAACCGCTATCCCAAAACCGAGGCGGGCGCGACGGTCGAGATCAAGGAAGTCCTCACCGCGGGTGAAGGCGACTCGTTCAAGGTCGGCGCCCCCTTTCTCTCCGATGCCAGCGTGACCGCCAAGATCCTCGAAAACAAACGGGGAAAAAAGGTCATCATCTTCAAGAAGAAGAAGCGCAAAGGTTACGAAAAGAAACAAGGCCACCGCCAGGAATTGTCGGTGATCAAGATCGAGTCCATCAGGGCATAAGGAGAATCTCGCCATGGCACATAAGAAGGGTCAATCAACCAGCGTCAACGGGCGTAACAGCCATTCAAAACGGCTCGGCATCAAGAAATTTGGCGATGAGTCGGTGATTGCCGGGAACATCATCATCCGGCAGCGCGGCACCAAGACCCATCCGGGCAAGAATGTCGGCATGGGGCGCGACTTCACACTGTTCGCCCTGAAGGCCGGCGTTGTGAAGTACGACAAGGCCCACCGCGAGGTTCGAGTCGACGCGCTCAGCGTCTAGTTTTCGCTGACATCCGCAGCCATCTCACGCGCAGCCGCCGGCTGCGCGTTTTTTTTCGCAAAAACCAGCCGGGGAATCCCATGGGGACGCGACGCCCCCTTCGCGTTTCCGATGGTCGTGGGCGACGCAGGCCTCGCGCCTCCGGCATTTCTCCGTCAGACCGAAAGAAGATCCGGCATTCTGTTCCAAATGGGGCGAGCCAATCGTGAGGAGCGGGCGGACGAAGTCCGGCACGCTCCTCACTTTGCGACCGGATAACTTCCCAGCCATTTCACCATCGGACAGAACCGGTTCAGCTGCCTGATCGCCTCGCGCATCTCCGGGTCATCGTAGTGCCCGGTGACGTCGATGAAGAAATAATAGTCCCACGGGCGTTTTTTGCTCGGACGCGACTCGATCTTCGAGAGGTTGATCCCCCTCTTCGCCAGCGGCAGGAGCATCTTGAGCAGCGCGCCGGGATGCGCGGCGGCATTGTCGCCGAGCGAGACAAGGAGGCTGGTCATGTCCCGGCCTCCGCCGGCCGAACCGGACGCCTGCTTGCCCACCACAAAAAAGCGCGTCGTGTTGTCCGATTTGTCCTGGATGTTCGCCGCCACAACCGGAACTCCGTAGAATTCCGCGGCCAGCGGGCTCGCCACCGCCGCCACCCCGGGGGTCTTCTGGGCGATCTGCACCGCGCTCGACGTGCTGGCCGAATCGATGATCTGGGCGTGGGGAAGGTACCGCTGCAACCACATCCGGCACTGGGCCAGCGCCTGGTCCTTCGAGTAGACCTTCGCGATCTTCTCGATCGGCGAGTTGGAAATCAGCGCATGGGTGATCTCCAGGTAGATCTGGGCGACGACCTTGAGGTCGGAGTCGACAAACTGGTCGAGGGCGTCCCGGACGGACCCTTCCGTCGAGTTCTCGATCGGAATCACGCCATAATCCGCCTCTCCCTTTTCCACCGCGGTAAAAATGTCGGCGATGGTGGCCATTCCGCGGTAGTCGACACTCGCGCCGAACTTCTTCACCGCCGCCTGATGGGTGTTGGTCGCCTCG
>PMKA01000143.1 GCA_003157575.1 Opitutia bacterium | reverse complement strand
CCGCCCAGCCGATCCTTTTCATCAACGAACCGGTCGGATCGACCTGCACCATCGTGGCGGATCTCTACCGGCGCGAGAACCTCGCGCCCTCGCCCGACATCGCAGGAATCATGATGTCCGGAATCATCGCGGACACCCTCAATCTGAACAGCCCGACGTCAACGTCCAAGGACGACGGGATTCTCCGCTGGCTTTCGTCGATCGCTTGCATCAGCCAGCGAGACCTGGCGGAGGCGATCTTCAGCTCCGGTTCGGTCATCCTCGCGAATTCGCCCGACAAGGTCGTCCGTTCGGACCACAAGATCTATGAGGAGGGCGGCGTTCGCTTTGCCGTCGCGCAGGTCGAGGAACTCGGATTCGGCAATTTCCAGGGCCGCTCGGAGGAGCTCTCCACGGCACTCGACGGGCTCTGTGAGGCGGAACGACTGCTCTTCGCGGGCCTGCTCGTCACGGACATCAACACGCAAAACTCCCTGCTTCTGGTCAGGGGCGCCCCGGAGATCATCGCCCGCATCTCCTACCCGCACGTCGAGAAGGACGTGATCTTCGACCTGCCAGGCATCGTGAGCCGCAAGAAACAGCTCATTCCCTACTTCACGAGCCTGCTGAAGGAGATGGCGTCGGAAGGCGGGATCCCTGCGGCGGCTGCCGGCGCCTGACCGGATCAGGGATTCAGGAACCTGTCCGCCGGAACGGAGTCCGCATCTATTCGCGCGGACTGTTTTCGGCAACGGGTTTCTTCTTCAGATACAGCGCCTGAAGGATGTCCCGCAAACGGTCGCGCATTTCGAGCCGGCTGACAATCTGGTCGATCAGTCCATGTTTGAGAAGGAATTCCGCGCGCTGGAATCCCGCCGGGAGGGTCTGCTTCGTCGTCTCCTTGATCACGACAGCGCCCGCGAATCCGATCAGAGCCCCAGGCTCGGCCAGAATCACATCGCCCAACGTCGCGAAGCTGGCCGTCACCCCTCCGGGCGTCGGATCGGTGAGGATCGAAATGAACGGGATCCCCGCAGCTGCGAGCCGGCCCAGGGCCGCGCTGGTCTTCGCCATCTGCATCAAGGAAAAGATGCCCTCCTGCATGCGCGCGCCCCCCGCAGCGCTTATGATGATGCAGGGGATCTTCCGGGCCAGCGCCATTTCAATCGCCCGGGTGATCTTTTCCCCGGTCCCGCTTCCCATCGAGCCGCCGCAGAAACGGAAATCCATCACCGCCAGCGAAACCCGGATGCCATGGATCATGCCGGTTCCGCACACCACTGCCTCCGTGAGCCCGCTTTCCTTCTCGTATTTCTTCAGGCGCTCGGGATAGGGCTGGGAGTCGACAAAACCCAGGGGATCGGCCGCCCGCACGCCTTTGCCGAACTCCTCGAACGTATCCGTATCCAGCAGGTTCTTCAGACGCTCGCGCGCCGGGATGCGGAAATGGTAGCCGCTCTTCGGCACCACCATCTGATTGGCTTCGAGATCCTTGTTGAACACGATCTCGCCCGACAGCGGACATTTCACCCACACTCCCTTGGGAATGTCCTTCTTCTTTACTACATTTGTGGGATACTGCGGTTTGTTGAAATGTACCATGGGATTCAGCCGTGGCCGAACGTGACCACATCGAGGTTCACGCCGCCCGCCCGGCGAAGCACGCCCGCGCAGGCGTTGAGGGTGGAACCCGTCGTGAAGACGTCATCAATGAGAACGTAGCGTTCGCCCGGCTTTATGGCAGCGCCCTTCCGCAAGGCAAAGGCATTCTTCAGATTCGCCTGTCGTGTCCGCCGGTCCAGCGCCGTCTGCGTCGGCGTGTCCACAACGCGGCAAAGGGGCTCCGCAACCCGCGTTCCGGGACCTCCTGCCGCCGCAAACAGGCGCGCGAGCAGCCGGCTCTGGTTGTACTCCCGCTCGCGCTCCTTGCGCGGGTGCAGCGGCACCGGCACCAGAACGGCCCCCCTCACGTAGTCGGCCATGCCGGGAGTTTCACGGACGAGCACCGCCATGTCCTCAAGCACGTGCAGCGCCCGGTGATACTTCAGCGCGTGGATGAGCGAACGGCCCGGGCCCTTGAGCAGGATGCACGTGCGCCCCTCCCGGAACGCAGGTTCGAGCTCAGCGCAATGGGTGCAGCAGCGTTCGCCGTGGACGTCGCCCGGGAACGGATGCCCGCAGATATGGCAGCACGGGGGTTGAACGAGGGTCACGAGGTTTGCGCATATCCGGCACAGATGCCTCAGCCGCCCGCCTTCAACGAGGCCCTTGCAGTGAACGCAGACCGGCGGAAACACGGTGTCGCCAGCCGCGCGCCAGAGCTCGTTCAAAAAGACACGCGTTTGCACGACACGACCTTTGCCGCACGGCCATTCACAGGATGAAACGACCCGGGCTAATAAAGCACACGATCCAGGAAAAGCCCCTGGGCCGGCGCAGTCTGGACCGCATGGGTGCGGCGTCCGGAATTCAAAATCGCCTCCACCTGCCCCGGGGAAAGCTTGCCCTGCCCCACCGCAACCAACGCCCCCGCCAGGCTCCGCACCATCTTGTAGAGAAACCCGTCGGCCTCCGCCGTGATGCGCACCCGGGCGCCGCGGACCGTGACTTCCAGCCGGCGCAGACAGCGCACCGTGTTCTCCCTCTCCACGCCGTTCGTTGCCGAGAACGCACGAAAGTCGTGCCGTCCCGTCAGGCATCGCGCCGCCGCTCGCATGGGTTCGACCGCAAGCGTGCGTTGGACCGACCAGCAAAACGGGTCGAGGAACGGGTCCGCAGCGCCGCGGTGAAGCTGGTAGAAATAGATCTTACCGCGGGCCGAGAAACGTGCGTGAAAGCCGCCCTCGACCACCCGCGCCGAGCGAACCTGGATGGATCGCGGCAGCTCGCCGCGAAATGCGGCCAGCAGCTTTTCCGGGCCGTGCTTCCACGCGGCGTCGAAATGGAACACCTGGCCCCGCGCATGCACGCCGGCGTCGGTTCGCCCGCTCCCGTGAATCCGCACCTCCCTCGCCAGAATCGTCTTCAGGCAGCGCTCAATCGCATCCTGAACGGCGCCGCCGCCAGGCTGGCTCTGCCAGCCGTCGAAATGCCCCCCATCGTAGGCGCAAACGCATTTCCATCGCTTGACTTCAGGTGTTTCGGCAGAGGACACGGGGATTGTTTCCGACGCGGATTAAACAACCGTCAACCCGGAAGACCACATCAGATTTTCCACCCCCATCCGGGCGGATTGGAAGCTCAGGTCTCGCCAGCCGCCCCGTCCTCCGCATGCGAAACACGCAGATCCAGGAAATCCTGAAGGATGATGCATGCGGCGCGGGAATCGATGAGTCCGGAGGCGCGCACCGCACGCCGCTTGTGCTTTGGTATCGACGACTCCGCTTCGTAGGAGGTCAGCCGCTCATCCACCAGGTGCACAGGAAGGCCGAACGTCTCCCTGAGCCGGGCCGCAAACGCCTCGACCTCCTTCGCCTTGAAACCAACCGTGTCATCCATGTTGAGCGGATGGCCGAGCACCAGGTCGGTGATCTTCCGCCGACGAATGACATCCGCGACCGCCTCCATTTTTGCCTTCTGGGACGGATCAGTGAGAGCCGGGAGCGGCGTCGCAACGCCAAGCTCGTCCCCATAACTGAGGCCGATGCGCCTTTCCCCGTAATCGATCCCCAGGCAGCGCATGGGTCAGAACAGCCTTAATTCCGGATGCGCCTGTGCATAGGCGCGCGCATAATCCGCGAAGGCGGCTTTCAGGCGCATGGCGACCGAACCGGCGCCCACGTCAAAATGCTGTTCGTCGATCGCCGCCACCGGCACCACATCCCTGGTCGTCGAGGTCAGAAAGCACTCCTGCATTCCTTTCAGGTCGGCCGGCTTCAGCACGGCTTCGCGCACCTCCACCCCGGCTGCAGGCGCGACCCGTTCGATCAACACCCGGCGCGTGATTCCGCCGAGCAGTCCGCTCGCGAGGCCGGGCGTGAACACGACGCCATCGCGCACAAAACTGATGTTCGACACCGCGGCCTCCGTGATTTCGCCGGCCAGGTTCGTGATGACAACCTCGTCGGCGCCCCGCGCCTTCGCCTCCTTCAGGCAGAGAAGATTATTGAGGTAGTTGCCGGTCTTCCACGAAGGGTCGAGTGTCAGCCGGTCGTTCCGTCGAAGCTCCTGCGCAAACGAAAGGCGGAGCCCGTTGCGAAGCTGCTCCGCCGAAACATCCTGGTTCCTGCGGACAAGAAGCACGTAGTCCGGCCGGTCCGCCAACGCAGGGTCCAGCCCGATGGGCCCGCAGCCACGCGTGATCTGCAGACGCACGTACAGTTGCCCGGACGAGGCGCCGCGCTTTGGATACTCCGCCGCGGTGCGGCGGATCTCCGCGAAAATCTCCTCACGGCTCCACGGCAGCCCCAACGCCAGGGCTCCCGCCGAACGCACGAGGCGCTCCCAATGTTCCTCCCAGGCGAAGAGCACGCCGCCGTAGGTGCGCCAGACCTCGTAGATCGCATCCCCATAAAGGAACCCGCGGTTAAGGGGCGCAATGGAGGGCTCCCGGGCGTCATGCAAACGTCCGTTTGTGTTGGCTTGAATATAATCGTCGGCCATGGAATCAGGACTGAGGCAGTTTCACTCGCATTATCTCCGCCGATGCGGAGCGTCTTGTCCACAAGACGTCAATGGCGCGCCGGGGTCAATGCACTCCTTAGTTCCAAGCGCACCAAAAAAAGGCCCCCGCATTCCGGGGGCCGCGATTCGCGTCTCGTTGACCGCTTCACTTTTTCTTGCGCGACTTAACCAGCCCGAACGCCTTCTTGATATTATGAACGCTCGGCAGTGAGATACTGAACTCCTTCGCCACCTCGCCGCCCTTCTTTCCGCTCTCGATCGCGGCCTTCACCTTCTCCCGCAGTTCCGGCGTGATCCGGGCGTGCCGCCGGTGGCGCACGTCCCCGGCGCTTTTGCGGGCACGGGTCGCGCCCGTTGCCTCGCGCAAGGCCTTGATCAGCTCGGCCGGTGTTGCGAAACCATATTGCTCGTGGAGATGCGCCAGCGCCTCTTTGCGTTCCTGCTCAATCGAATTCTGCAATTCCACGACCTTCGTCTGATATTCAGTCAGCTGTTTCAGTTTGTCGGTAACCATAATATTGCCTACTCTATGCCGCCCCCGCATAAGCACAAGATTATATTGTCTTAATATACATCGCGGGGCGCATCGGCGCGGTTCTCCGCGCCGCCTGCCTCTCTCACCAAACGGCATCCGCCGTTTGTAAGGAGCGGGTCGGCGGAGCCCGACACGCTCCTAGATCGTCATGGCGTGGTAACCGCCGTCGACGACAACCTCCGCACCGGTGATGAACGAGCCGGCGCCGCCGGCCAGCAGCAGCGTGGCCCCGATGAGCTCGCGCGCCTCGCCAAAGCGTTTCATCGGCGTGTGCCCCATGATGCTCGTCACACGGTCCGGCGTCAGCACCTTGCGGTTCTGTTCCGCGGGGAAGAAACCCGGGACCAGCACATTCACGCGCACATTCTTCGTCGCCCATTCGCGCGCCAGGTTCTGGCTCAGGTTGTGCACCGCGGCCTTGCTCGCCGAGTAGGTGAAAATCCGCGACAGCGGCCCGAGCCCCGCCATCGAACCGACATTGATGATCGATCCTCCCTGTCCGCGTTCGACGAGGTACTGGCCGAACACCTGGCAGCCAAAGAACACGCCCTTCAGGTTCACCCGCATGATGCGGTCGAATTCATCCTCCGTTATCTCAAAGAAAGGGGTGGCCGAATTCACGCCGGCGCCGTTGATCACGACATCCACCCGGCCGGACCGCTCCAGGACGGCCTTCAGCAATCCCCGCAACTGCTCGCGGTCCACGGCATCCGCGGCGTGGAACCAGCCCTTCCCTCCGAGCGAGGCGATCCTGGCCAGGCGCGCCTTTGCCTTTTCCTCGTTGCGGCCGACCAGCACCACCTCCGCACCCGCGCCGGCGAGCCCCTCGGCCATCGCGCCGCATAATTCGCCCGTGCCGCCGATGACAACGGCAACACGACCTGAGAGGGAGAACAGATTGTTGAGATAGTCTTGGCTGCTCATAAATAGTGGATGACTACAAAGTCCGATCCCGCAGGCCGGCGCAACGGTAAATCAATGCCTCCCTGCAATTGAGTTTTTCGTCCGCCGCGCTTTCCTTGTGACATGCCGCGGATTCCACTCGAAGACAACGTTGAGGATGTCACCAGGAAAGCCCAGCGGGGGCTGCGCCTCAGCGACGACGATCTCGTCCGACGCGCGGGGATCACCACGGCGGAATTGCTGGCGCTTCAGCGCGGGGTCTGCGACGAACGGGTCATCCGCGCCGTGGCTCCGGTCCTCCGTCTCGGCGCAGGCCAGCTGGTGGCGCTTGCGCAAAAAGCCTGGTATCCGGACCAGGTGATCCCTCCGCGAGGCTTCGCGATGTTCAACACCCCGTACGAGGACATGATGGTTAACAGCTACCTCGTTTGGGATCCGCGATCCCGGATCGCAGCGGCCTTCGACACCGGCGCCACGTGCGAACCGATGCTCGATGCAATCGCCGCCGGCCGGCTCACGCTGCGTTACCTGTTTCTGACCCACACCCACGAGGATCACGTGGCGGACGCCGCCCGTCTGGTGGCGGCAACGGGCGCCGACATCTACTCCTCGGAACGCGAACCCTTCCCCGGCGGAAAGACGTTCCGGGAGAACCAGACGTTCCATATCGAGGGCATCGCAATCAAGACGCTGCTCACCTCGGGCCATTCGCCGGGCCAGACGACGTACCTCGTCACCGGCCTGGCCTGGCCGCTCGCGATTTGCGGCGATTCGATGTTCGCAAGCTCGATGGGAGGAGGCCTGGTTTCCTACGAGGACCAGTATAAAAACGACGTCGAGAAGATCTTCACGCTCCCCAAGGACACAGTCATCGCCCCCGGCCACGGACCTCTGACAACCGTGGCGCAGGAGAGGAAACACAACCCGTTCTTCGCGCGGTAGGAGCGTGCCGGACTTCGTCCTCCATGCTCCTTTTCAGACGGCGGACGCCGTTTGCGCGGAATGCCGGCTCTTCTTCCGATCCGGCGGAATGCGGACAACCCTCCCGGAAAGCCATCCGGAGCCTCAGTCGTCCAGCTCGTCAGGGGCGAGCCCCGGCGGAAGCATCGCGGGTCGTTCGCACGTGCTGCGGATCCGGATGCGGCGACCGCGAACAGAGGATGCCTCGAATGCCTCCATCACCTCGACGACATGGTTCGCAAGCGCGCCGTTCGCCCGATGCGGCCGACCCCTGCGAAGGATCGAAAAGGCCATGTCCGCCACGCCCGATCCGCGGCTCCGGTCGGCCGTGTGCGTCAGCGGCACGTCCAGCGGTTCCTTCCCGCCAGGCCGGAAAAGCCGCACCGCGCCGCCGAACCAGTTTGGATCCGGCACTTCGAGCGTTCCCTCGGAGCCGTAAACCGCGATGCATGGCAGCCCCGGGCCCGGCCACGTGTCGAAACTCATCACCATCGTCGCGCCGACGCCGTTCGCGAATTCGACCGCACCCGTCAGATGCGTCGGCGTTTCGACGGGGATCTTCGTTCCGGCGAGCGGCGCGCTTGTGATCGTGCGTTCGGCGAAATGCGTTTGTGCCAGACCACATACGCGGACGACCGGCCCGAACAGGTTTACCATTGCCGTCAGGTAATACGGCCCCATGTCGAACATCGGGCCGCCTCCCTTCCCATAATAGAACTGCGGGCTCGGGTGCCAGCCCTCGGGCCCGTGACCCATCATGAACGCCAGCGCCGCCACCGGCCGGCCGATCGCCCCGTCATCGATCAGTTTGCGGCAGGTCTGCAGGCCGCCGCCGAGAAAGGTGTCCGGCGCACAGCCGACAAGCAGCCCCCGCCTGCGCCCGAGAGCCAGGACCCGCCGCCCCTCGCTGCTGGAGAGCGCAAACGGCTTCTCGCAATAGACGTGCTTGCCCGCCTCAAGTGCGGCGGTGTTGACGGCCACGTGAGCCTGCGGGACCGTGAGATTGACGACGATCTCGACGTCCGGGTCGCGCAGCAGCTCCTCCACCGAACAGGCGCGGATGCCGTATCTGGCCGCCTGGGCCAGGGCGCGCGCCGGGTTGAGGGCGGCACACGCGACGACGTTTAGGACGCCGTACCGCCGGCAGCCTTCGAAATAGGCCGTGCTTATATTGCCGCAACCGATGATCCCGACGTTGACCCTGCGTTGCATGTCAACGCCGATCTTCCCCATGCCCGCCTTCCGATCCAGCAAATTGCGCCGCGAACCAGGCCCTCAATTTCAAAACTTGCGCGCCCGGGGCAATTCGCCCAACGTGCACGGCCTGTGTTTCGGCGCGGTAGCCAAGTGGTAAGGCCGAGGTCTGCAAAACCTCTATGCGTCGGTTCGATTCCGACCCGCGCCTCCAATTTTCGCGATGCGAAAATTGGTGCCCCGAAGCCAATCGGGCGAAGGCCGTAAACAGCGGCACAGAACGATGGATGGGGGGCCGCGAATTGGCCTTCAGCGCCGCATCGAGCGCCAGGACCAGCAGGGCGGCCGATTCTTGCGACTCCATGACGAGCGCAGGCTGGCTCCACTCAAACATGTCGCGAGCAGCATGGCATCAACCCCAAACCCAAAAACCCGAACCCGTTTTGGCCAACCCACCGGCATCACCGTACTGGCCGCGGTGGGACGCAAGGCTCACGGCCGGACCCTGGCCGATCTGGAGAAACAGGCGGACCCGCCCGCGCCGCCCGCGCAAATGCTCGAGGTAATTGCTCAGCCCAAAATCGCCTCAGCCGTGAGAGCGGTGAATTGGCCAGCTCGTGCACCGGCATGATCTCATCGAAAGCCAGGCCGTGCCTCTGGGTGAACTCCTGCGCATTCGCGGAAGTCAACACCACGAGTATATCCTGCAAAAATGCAAGAGCCGGCCTTTCTCTGGGCAGGGTCGCCGTTTTGATTATCTCCTTCAGGAATTCATGCAGCACCAAGGCCAGCACCTTGACATGTTTCACGTCTTGCCGTTCGGACTGGTCCAGGTGCAACGCGTTATCGAGCTTTCCCTGGAGCAGGATGTGAGGGAACAACACTGGCACATCATGACCACAGACTTTCAGTGAGATCGTATCCTGCACTTCGATCGTCGGAATGCCTTTCACGCTGCGAAGCACGTCGATCTCCCGCGTGTCCGGTTCCACACCCAGAATCAACACGCCATCCGTGATCTCGCGCGGGCCACTCAGCAGCAATTGCCCTCCGAGGTCGTGATGGAGCGCCAGGAGCGCATTGCGTGTCCCATAGACATCCATGTCGCCGCTCGTAAACGGTTGATGCGGTCGCAGCAATTCCCCTATGCGATCTTGATAGGTCAGCGCCCAGACATTCACGGCATGTCCGCCGACCAAAACGACAGGGTCCTTCGCATGTTTGCTGAGCGCGCGAACGATCGCTGCGAAATCCTCGACCGGGCGTCGTTGCGAACGGGCCATGGCTCGAATCAGGTCGCGGCGCGCGCGCGCCGCAGGATCGCAGGCCATAGATCAACCACTTGCACCGCCTGCCTGATAGGCGCGTTGCGCTGCTGGGCATCTTCAGGCGTCAGCTCCCCGGCGGCAATCTGCCTGGCTGTCTGTGCACGCTGAGCCGCCTTGGCCCTGGAGCGCACAGCGAACAGACCATTCTCAGGCGAATCGCAGCGTCTATGCTGCACGTAGTACGCCGACGTTGCCTCCCTCATGATCACCGAAAGATCGGTCCCGCGCTCGCGGGCCAGCTTCCCCATCCACTCCAGCACCTCGCGGGATTCAAGGAACGTGTAGAGTTTCTTTTCTGGTGAGATCGCGTTTGGCACAGGTATAAGATACCTGGTATAAGATACCCGTCAATTGAAATCTGGCGGGCATCGCCCGCCCGGACGGTGTGGGTCCGCCTGCTGACAGTTGCGGCAGGCGGCCACCACCCTCCACAACTTGACGCTGCTCCGCTGAAACTGGCCCGCTGCCCGCTGACGCGGTTCATCCGGACGCCATCAATCGAGACCCCTGTTCCGAAGAATGCCCGCCGACGGGAGACCTGCGCGGCGCTTTTTTGGCATCGGGCATTTTATGTTTGAATACTGTGCATCAAACAGTATCGTGTGCCACAGTATGACGGACACCAACCAGTCTCTGCTCGATGCGCTCGTCCCGGAGATTCGCCGCGGCGGGATCGTCCTCGCGGTGCTCGCCGGGCTGAAACAGGAGGAATACGGCTATTCGTTGAAGCGGTGGCTCGCCGACCACGGCGTCGAGATCGACGAGGGAACGCTCTACCCCCTGCTGCGGCGCCTCGAGAGCCAGGGATTGCTCGCGAGCCGCTGGGCGCTCGAGGAACAGCGCCCGCGGCGCTACTACCGCCGGAACGCCGCCGGGGATGCGTTGCTGCGCGACCTCACCCGGGAATGGAAGACTTTCAACAAGAACATCGGAGGATTGCTGTCATGAACCCAAACGAGAGCACCGAACTGATCGATCGATACCTGTACGCGGTGGGCGACGAACTCCCCCGGGCGCAAAGGGACGACATCACCCGGGAACTGCGCACCCTCATCGAGGACAAACTCGAAGAGCGGTCCCACGACCCCGCGCAAACGCCCGACGCCGCACTCACCGCCGCCGTGCTTGAGGAGCTCGGCGAACCGGCTGCCGTCGCCCGGCGGTATGACAACCGGCCGCAATACCTCGTCGGCCCCCGCTACTATCCGGTGTTCCTCCGGATCATGAAAGCCGGCCTGGCAGTCGTGGCCGTCGCAGTCGTGCTCACCACCCTGCTCAGTTCGGCCGCCGGTTTCGGCGGCGCGGCCCCGGGATTCGGCCTGGCGACCCTTGCCTCGACGGCGGGACGCTATATCCAGGCCGCAATCGGACTGTTCGCCTGGGTGGTGCTCGTCCTGGCGATCTTCGAGCGCCTCCAATCGCGGCGCCCGTCGCCGGCCCGACCGTGGCACGCCCGCGACCTTCCGGCCGTGCCGAGCGCCCGGGAGGATCGGATCAATGCGCCCGGACTGACCGTGGGAATCTGTTTCGTCTGCTTCGTCCTCTGGATGGTAAATGCGATTCCCCAATGGATCGGAGTCTTCATGGTGCGCGATGGCAGCGCGCCGGAATTTCTGCCGCTCGCCGCGTTCGGGGTGCAGCTTCCCCTGTTCGCGATCAACCTCTGGCTCACCGCCGCCCTCGGACTCAATCTTGTCGTGCTCGGCCAGCGCCGGTGGACCCCGCTGACCCGGTGGATCGAGGTCGCGGTCGGTCTTCTGGCCGCCGTCGTCGTGTATCTGATCGCCACGCGCTCCGAACTGCACGGGCCGGCCAGATTGCCCCAGATCGACCCGGCGATGCGCCTGGTCGGACCGCTCCTCTTCGTCGCTGCGTTCGCGGTTTTCATCCAACCGCTGCGGCGGGCGATCCGCCTTCTGCGCACCCCCCCGCCCGGGGTACTGCCAACCAAAGCGTAGCCAGGGCGCCCCGCGTTCGTTTCCATGCCCCCGATCACGGCTGCAACCGCAGTCCGTCCCAGCAGCCCGCGCCTCCTTTCGCGGGAAGGAGTGCGGGCTTATGCCGGAACGGCATTACTGTCAGTCCTTGCGTGCATTTCCCTTGAGGGACCGGGCCGGTTATCATGCGCCCGGCGCCCCCGGCAGCCGCCGGACGGCGCCCTCATTTTGAACATCCTCTTCGCAGTCGCAATCCTCGGCCTCCTCAGCCTTCTCGTCGCCACAGACGACGATTCGGGCTGAAAACAGAAATATCCGAAGCGATGCCCGGAAGACGTCACTGATCTTTCCGCATGGCGGGCCCCGCCGGCCCTGATGATGGCGCGCCCTGCGGGCCGGCGGCGTCCGCCGCCGCGGGCTTCGGCTTCGTATGAAGGACTCCCCGCAGACAGAACAACAGCTCGTCAGCGAGGTACGGTTTGGGCAGGATCGCCTGCACCTGTTTCATCTCGTCATCGGAAAGGCCGGCGCCGTCCACGTGCCCGCTCGCGGCGATCACCGGCAGATCCGCACCGAGCCGCCGCAGTTCCCGGATGAATGCGGGCCCGTCGAGCACGGGCATCAGCAGATCGGTGACCACCGCCGCAATCGTCTCCCGATTCTCGGAATAGCGCGCGAGCGCCTCGCGCCCGTCGGCCGCCTCCACCACGCGATAGTTGTGCTTCTCAAGCGCCTTCCTCGTCACCATCCGCACGGCCACCTCGTCGTCGACGACCAGGATAAGCTCGCCCTCCCCTGAGGGAACGGAAGGCCATCGCGTCTCGGACCGTGTCCTGCTCCCGGGAACGGCGGGCAGATAGACCCGGAACTGCGTGCCCTCGCCGATCCGCGATGTGACGCGGACGATCCCGCCATGGCTTTTCGCTATTCCGAGCACGGTTGAAAGGCCCAGCCCTGTCCCCCTGCCGACGTCCTTGGTCGTGAAGAACGGGTCGAAGATCTTGTCGAGGACTTCCGGCGGTATGCCCACCCCCGTGTCCGTGACGCTCAGGAGAACATGGGGGCCGGGGATGATTCCCGGCGTCATGGCTGCAAACTCCTCATCCAGTTCGACATTCTCAAGCACGAGGCTGAGCGTGCCGCCGGAGGGCATTGCATCGCGGGCGTTCACACAAAGGTTCATCAGCACCTGGTGAAGCTGGGTGCGGTTGCCGTTGACGGTCCACACCACCGGCGGGAAATCGGTCTTGGTGGCGATGTTCTTCGGGAACGTCTCACGGATGATCGCACACATGTCGCGGACGATGAGCGTCAGCTGGACCGGCGCGTGCTCCCCGCCCCCGCCCCGGCTGAACGTCAGGAGCTGCCGGATGATCGCGGCGCCACGCTTGGCGCTGATCTCCATCGCGTCGAGGGTTTCCTGCACGTCCGGCGAGTTGGAGGGATCGCGCAACATGGGCACGCCCAACAGCACCGGGGTCAGGATGTTGTTCAGGTCGTGCGCAATCCCCCCTGCAAGCCGTCCGACGCTTTCGAGCCGCTGCGAGAGCAGCACCTGCTCCTCCAGGGTCTTTCGCGCCGCCTCCGCCCGGACCCGCTCCGTCATGTCACGCAGGATCACCGTGAAGAACCGGCGTCCGTTCACTTCGATGGAGCACACCGACGCCTCGACCGGAAACTCCTCTCCTTCCGCCCGAAGAGCCGTCCCGCTGACGGCGCGGAACTCCTGCCCGACCTCCTTCTGCCTGACTTTCCCGAGGAGCCAGGCCTTGTGGACGTCCCGCGATTTCTCGGGGATGAAGCGCTCGACGGACCGCCCGATCGCCTCGCCGGCCGGACATCGGAAGATCTCCTCGGCCGCATGATTAAAGACGACGATCGTCCCCGCCTCGTCCGCCGTGACGATTGCATCCATCGCCGATTCGATGATGCCGGCCAGGCGGCTCTCGCTCTCCCGGAGCGTCGCTTCCGTTCCTTTCCGCTCGGTAATGTCCGTTATGACCCCGACCAGCTCCCACTCGCGCTCGCGCGTCGCGGCGATCGACACCTGCTCCCGCAGCCAGATCTTCCTGCCGCCGACGACCACGTGGAATTCCTGTTCGTAGCCCGGCGCCCCGGACGTCATCGCTCCAATATAGTTCGCGTGCATCGAGTCGACTTCGGCCACCTCAAGCCGCTTCCAGTCCAGCTCCGGAGGGTCGCCAGGGTCGGCTCCGAACAGCTTCCGGTACAGATCCGATGGGGGAACGTAGAGATGCCAGTCAAATCCGCCGGAATCCCGCTTGACCACGCGGGCATGCCACAACAGGCAGTTGGCAGCCTCCAGCACATGCCGCATCTGGATCTCGCCGGCCCTCCGCGCCTGCTCGGCGAGAACGCGGGGGGAAACGTCGCGGACCAGCACGATAAAACGCGGATCCTCGGGAGCGGCCGCACTCTTGCGCGCGATCGAAAGCTCAAACCAGCGCTCGCCTTCCGGCATCGGCAGCCGGAAGACGCCGCCGAAGTGACGTCCCCTGGCCGCAGCCTCGGCGAGCCCCGCCTCAAGCACGGCGCCCGCTTCGGGCGGCAGGACCTCGGCAAACGTCCGTCCTATGAAGGATTCGGGAGGGCGGTAGAGAGCCGCGAGGGGCGGGGCGCGGTAATCGGTTATCCGGCCCGCCCGGTCCACCTCGAAGAGAAAGTCCGGAAGCGCGTCAAGCATCGCGGCCAGCTGTTCCTGCGCATTGCGCTGCCGCTGCTCGCTGGCGCCCAGTTCCGCGGCGCGCCGGCGCACGGTGTTCTGCAGCGTCCGGTTCCACACGGCGAGGCACAGCAGGATCAGGGCGATCCCGGCTGCGAGGGGCGCAAGCCATCGCAGCGAGCTCCATCCCGCGTTCCCGACGCCGTACCATTTGTCGGAGATCGCCCGGGCCTCCCGGGGCGTGATGAGGGCAAAACCGTCCTCAATGGTCCGCAGCAGGGCCGTGTTCCCCTTTGCCACCGCGCGGTGGAATTCGCCGGCGTAGAGCGGGGCCGACTGCCGGAACGCATCCTGCAGGCCGAACTTGTGCAGGAAATAGAGCGCCGGCGGCCTGTCGGCGACGAAAACGGTCACCTTGCGGCTCCCGGCCGCCCGGACGACGCTTTCGTAGTTGGGAAACGCCAGGAGAGTATCCACACCTTCCTTACGAAGGCGGTCGACAGCCGCATCGCCCGCCTTCACCCCGACCACGAAGCCGCGGAGCGACTGCGCGTCGGTGATGCCGGCGATCTCCCGGTCGAAGAACGCCGGGACCTCGATGCTCTGGTACGGGGCCGAGAATGAGAGAAATTCGTCGCGTTCCGGCGTCTCGAAAACGGTGTCGATGACGTCGAATTCCCGCGCCCGCATCCGGCGGAGCGCGTCCGCCCAGTCCATCGTCTGAATCTCGACGCGGATTCCCGTCTTCCGCTCCCAGAGGCGCCACTGGTCGATGAGGATCCCCTGCGCCCTGCCCTCCCGGTCCATGAAGACGAACGGAGGATAGTTGTCGTCCATGACCACCCGGATCGACGCCGGGCCTTTCTGCGACGCCGTGTCAGCCGCCCTGGCGGCCGGCAGGATGCCGAGCATCAGGGCCAGGATCAGACATGACCTGAAGGCGGATCTTCCCATCGGGATCAATGGATTTCGTCACGCCGCCTGCGACGACAGCGCCAACCCAGGGCGGCTGCGCAGAGGCGCGCGCCGGTGATCTTCCGGAGACGGCTTTGCCAGGACTGTCAAGACGGTTCTCACAGGACTGGCTCCCGTGTGACCCAGGCGGCAGCCAAAGGCAATCAAACGATGTGCCGGACGTCGGGCCGGGGCTTCAGCGATCGCAGCGGAGGGATCGCGGGAGGGCGGAATCCGGCCGAAAAAAAACGCCACCCCCTTCGGGATGGCGTTTCGTGGAGACTGTTTTTGAGGATCCCCGCTTCAGGTGGTCGGAACCGTCTGGGTGGTCTTGAGAATGCGACCGGCAACCAGGTACGGGTCGGCGGCCGAATTCGGCCGCCGGTCCTCGAGGTAGCCGCGGTATCCGTTCTTGATGAAGTTGACGGGCATGCGGACGGAGGCGCCGCGATCGGACAATGCATAATTGAACTTGTCGATCGACTGCGTCTCGTGGAGGCCGGTGAGGCGCAGGTGGTTGTCCGGTCCATACACCGCGATGTGTTCGTCGATGTGCTTGGCGAACGCGGCCATGAGGGCCTCGAAATACTTCTTCCCGCCGACGTCGCGGAGGTACGCGGTCGAGAAATTCGTGTGCATTCCGGAGCCGTTCCAGTCGAGCGGCTGGTTGTAGCGGCCAAGGATCGGCTTGCAGTGCAGTTCGACGTCCACGCCGTACTGCTCGCCAATGCGCGCCATGATGTAACGGGCCACCCACATCTGATCGGCCGCGCTCTTGGATCCCTTGCCAAAGATCTGGTATTCCCACTGCCCCTTCGCGACCTCGGCGTTGATGCCCTCAATGTTGATGCCGGCCGCGATGCAGATGTCGATGTGCTCCTCGACGATCTTTCGCGCGATGGAACCGACGTTCTTGTAGCCGACGCCGGTGTAGTAAGGACCCTGCGGAGAGGGGAAACCGCCCACGGGGAAGCCAAGCGGGGCGCCGTCCTTGTACAGGAAATACTCCTGCTCGAAGCCGAACCACGCGCCCGGATCGTCGGGGATCGTGGCGCGCGTGTTGGACGGATGCGGTTCGCCGTTGGGCAGCAACACCTCGTTCATGACGAGGAATGCGTTCTTCCGCGTGATATCCGGGAAGAGCGCGACCGGCTTGAGCAGGCAGTCCGAGCTCTTGCCCTCGGCCTGCTGCGTCGAGCTTCCGTCGAATCCCCATACGGGGGCGTCGGCAAGCGTAAACGTGGCGACATCGCCGTCTACGATCTTGGTCTTGCTGCGGAGACTGGCAACGGGGGTATAGCCGTCGAGCCAGATGTATTCTAGTTTGATTCTTGCCATGTTTGGATACGGGTGTGGAGGTTGAGAGGGCACGCTGTCTCCGCCTGCCGGACGCCGACTTGATCCAAGGGGAATCAACCCGGCCTGGCGAAAACCCACGATAAAAAGCACCAACTATGCCATTGATTAATGAATTCTAGCGGACGACTGGAATGATTCAGTGCACCTGAATCCACGCTTGAAAAGTAACAGATAAAACAACGTGTCAACGATTTCGCTTTCGATGCAGCCTGCAAAAATGCAATCTTTGCCAGCACGTTAAATGCCAAGCGTCAAATCGGAATGAATTCTGTTCATAAATGGCCAAGTTTGCTTGGCCGGCCGTCGCGAGCGGTGCTTTCCGAAGCGGGGATACCCGCGGCTCCCCGCGAATCTTCCGGCGGATGGGCAATCGTGATTCTCGTGCTGGCGAACCTTTGGTGGACCACGCTTTGCCTGGGAGGTTACCGCCCGGAGACGATGGTGGTGACCTCTGCGCTCAATCTCGCAACGCTTGCATTGTGGTTCGCGATCGAAGCCTGTCGGCGCACCCCGCCTGCCTTGCACGGGGCTGCTCTGGCGACTCTGCCGTTCCTCGCGTACGGGGCGGCGCAGGCGCTGTGGATCACGCCGGTGCCCTGGCTGGGCTGGCGGGACTGGCTGGGCTGGCTCCAGATGGCGGCAGTCTTCTGGGTCGTGCTGCACGGAGTGCGCACCGGACGCGCAAGGACCGTGCTATTTGCGGGATTGGTCGCCTTGGGCGTCGCGGCAGTGGGGTTGGCGGCCTACCAGCAATTGCGCGATCCTGCCTGGCTGCCGATGGGCCGGCGGCAATCGCCACAATTCTTCGGACGCTCGGGGGGCCCCTTCGGCATACCTAACAGCCTTGCCGCCTTTCTTAATCTGCTGCTGCCGGCCGTGGTCGCGCTGGCCTTCCGCCGCGGTGCAGGGGTGTTGCAAAGGGTGATCTGCGGTTATCTCGCGCTGCTTTTTGCGCTGGGCGTCTTCTTCACGCTGAGTCGCGGCGCGTGGCTGTCGCTGGCCGTGGCGCTGACTGCGTGGCCGTTGCTGGCGCTCCACGGCGATGTGCGGCGCTGGCGCTGGTCTCTGATCGTGGCCCTGTTGCTCGCCGGGACAGCGGCGGCGACTTATCTGGGCGACTCCGGCGCCCGGGCGAGGATCGACCAGCTGCTGTGCAACCGCGGGGAAATCTCGCGGGCCGTGATGTGGCGGGCGGGGTGGAAACTGGCGGGCGAGCATCCGTTGTTTGGAACCGGCGCCGGCTCCTACAGCGTGCTTTTTAAGAAGTACCGTCCTGCGCGCTTCTGGGACGATCCGCATTGGG
>PMKA01000011.1 GCA_003157575.1 Opitutia bacterium | reverse complement strand
CCGTGGCCGATGAAGGAGCAGGGAAAGTTTTCTGGATCCCAGCGGGATCGCCGGCGGGAACTGCGCCTACGTCGATCGGCTCAAACTTCGTCGAGCCTTCCGCAACGGCATTCGACGCTAACGGGAACCTCTACATTGCCGACTTCTCAACGAATGAAATCGTCGAGATTCCCGACGTGAATGGCGCTTTGGTCCCAGCTTCGCAATCCATCCTGATACCGGCTACGTTTGTATTCGACGGAACGGCGCTGAACGAGCCGAGCGGATTGGCAGTCGGGCCGGNNCTGTACATCGCCGACTTCGGCAACAACGTGGTCCGCAAGGTTGACCTCATCACCGGACAGACCGCGGTTCCGATCACGGGGCTGAAGAACCCGTGGGGAGTTGCCGTTGACGCATCGAGCAACATCTACGTTGCCAACACTGGCAATGGCAACGTTGTTGTCGACATCGCGGGCGCTCAATCCACTTTGACGCCGCCGGGAATAACCTCACCTTGGGGAGTTGCGGTCGGTCCATCCGGCAGCTTGGTGGTTTCCGACCAGGCAACCGGCAATATCGTGTGGGTCCCGGTCAGTTCCCAAGGGACACTCGTCGCCGCTGGGGCAGTAACGATCGAGAAGAATCCAAGTTCCGCGCTGGGAATTGCTCTTGACGCTATGGGCGGCCTCTACACAACTGACGCGACAGGCAAGGCGGTGTATGCCATCCAGCGCACTGCCGCCGCCATCAACCTCGGCACCGTCCAGGACGGCGTGACAAACTCCGCAACGGTCAATTTGATCAGCTCCGGTAACTTGGCCGCGACCGTGGCACTGCCTCCCGTTACCGAGCCTTCCAACACCATGTTCACTTTGGTTCCGGCGGCAAGCAACGGATGCACCGGCGGAATCTCCGGACCTCCAGGAGCAGCTTGCCAATTCACGGCCACCTTCGCCCCACCGGTCGGCACTTCCAACGGAGCGCAGCAGGGCACGGCAACCATCAATATCGCAACTCCGGCTGTCACGATCAACGTGAGCATGAGCGGCGCGGCTACACAGTCGGCGATTCTGGCGCAGACCATCACCGGCTTCAATCCGCCCAGTTCGTTGCAGGTCGGCCAGCTGATTGCGCTGTCGGCAACAGGCGGCGCGTCCGGCAATCCGGTCGTCTTCTCGATTGACCCCGCCTCTGCGTGTCTGACCTGCGCAACCATCAGCGGTAGCACGCTGACAGCCGTGTCGGTCGGTTCCGTGAAGGTGGACGCCAACCAGGCGGCAGGCACTGCCGGCGGCAAGCAGTATGCGGCGGCAACGCAAGTTCAAGTGTCCATCGCCATTAACAACACCGTGGTTGCGGCCGGCGTGCCCGCGCTGCTGATGAGCCAAACCAACTGGCTATCGGCGCTGCCAAACGGCGGCGCGTATGGCAGTACCGGGTCTGGCGGTTCCACCTTTGTCGTGAATCCCGCGGGCAACCCGGTGGTTGGCACTTCATATGGCAACGCGGTCGAACTCTATAACCTCAAAACCGGAGCTTGGACAAACCTCGGCTCCGTCAGCAGCGTCGCGGGAATTGCGCAGGATAGCGCCGGCAACCTCTACCTCGGCGGCAGCTATAGCCCCACGGTCGCAAAGCTCCCGTACAACAGCAGTACCGGAACCTACGCGACGTTGACCGATTTCACCAGCACCGCGCCGCCTCAATGCACCGGCAACGACACCACCGAGTGCTCTGCCGTCACGACCTTCGCCAGCTGGGTGGGCGTGGGCTCGATGACCGTCGATGCCAGCGGCAATCTCTTCATCGCCACCAACGATCAGGGCTCACCCGCGCACGCCATCCTAGAGTGCTCGGCGGCGTGCCAAACCGGAGCATCGGCGCCGGTCTTGCTCTTCCAGGAGACGGCAACCTCAGTCGCCGTTGGCAGCACTTCGTATAACGTTCAGTACTACATCGGCGGCATTGGCGTCGATCCATGGGATAACCTCTTCTTCACCGACTCGGCCGAGGTCACCGGCGGAAGCGCGGAGAGCGCGACTTCCCACCTCTACGAGTTGCCCTACACGCCGGGGACGGGCTATGCCGCGAATCCAACCGCGATTCAGACCTTCACCAACACCAAGCCTGGTAGCTACGACGATCAGCTTGGCGCCGTCGCCATAGCGCCAAACGGAGCCGTCTATTATGGCGTGGGGTACGACGGGATATTCGGCATCCCGAATACCAAGGCGGGCGGACCGCAGATCGCCAACCAATACGGGGTTGTAGGCCAAGGCCCCAAGGAGATGGCGATCGACTCCAACGGCAACGTGTATTGGGTGGCGTATTACGGCAGTGGCGACACGCTTGGCCAGGCTCTGATCGGCGACCTGACGACGCCCAACGCCCAGTACCAAGGCGCTGCGGTCAACGCCACCGCTACGGTCGTCGACAACGCCTTCGGCTGCGGAACGGCAGCAACCATCGCCATCGCATCCTCGAATCCCGAGTTCTCCGCCACGGCGGGCACAACGTGCTCGTCGCTATCGGTCGGCTCGGGCAACGGAACTCTGTCCACTCCGATCTCCGTTTCCAGCTATCCGGCCACCATCGCCTTCCAGGCGACAAAGCCCGGCACTCAAACCGCGACGTTGACTGTCACCGATACCACCAACGGAGGCGAAGGAACCGCAGCGGTATCCGGCTTCGCGTTGACGACTCCGCAGAAGCTCACCTTCACGGCGCCCACAACAACCGCCTATACCTACTCTCCCGGCATGACGATCACGCTGAGCGTAACCAACGGCGGGTCGAACAAACCCGCGGCCTTCACGGTCGATTCGACCAGCACGGGCGCCGGAACCGTCTCCGCCACCACGGTGACCGGCACAACCTCGTCGGCCACCCTGACAGTGACCCAGGCGGGCAGCATCGTGATCGACGCCAACGAGGCGGGCGGCCTGTCGGGAGGCACATATTACGACGCCGCGCCGCAGGTCCAG
>PMKA01000350.1 GCA_003157575.1 Opitutia bacterium | reverse complement strand
GGTCTGGAGGAAGATGTGGATTTCCCGCAGCATCCGCTGCTCGTCCCAGGCCTTCTTGATCGCGGCCGCCCTCTTCGGACCGATCCCGTCGACGTGCCGCAGGCGGGCGGACTCCTCGCTGAGGACGCGAAAAGTGTCCGTGGCGAATGCGTCGACGATCTTGTTGGCGTAAACCTTTCCGATGCCGGGCACGAGACCGCTCCCGAGATATTTTCGGATGCCGTAGACGGAGGCCGGAAGCTCGGAGGTGAAGGACTCGATCTTGAACTGGTCTCCGTGCTCACGGTGGCGCGTCCACTGGCCGTGAAGGTGCAGGGTCTCCCCGCACTGGACGCCGGGGAGCGCGCCGACGATCGTCACCTTCGCGTCCGTCCCATCGCAGCGGAACTCGGCGATGGTGTAGTGGTTCTCCTCGTTGAGGAAGATGATGCGCTCGAGGACTCCCTTGAGATCAAGCGGCGATGGAGGAGAACTGGCCACAGGCCAACAGTGATAGCCATGGATCGGAACAGGGGAAGCGCGGAAAATAGGCCTTTTTCCTGCAAGAAAATGGCTGACAGGCGGCGGAAGGTGAATCTTATGGTCGCCATAACCACCAATCTCAGGAGCCACCATGCCCACGTGTTCGCGTTGTAGCGGAAAAAAGTCCATCGCCTGCCCGCAATGCGACGGGCGCGGAACCGTGGACGACAGCCAGCTTGAACTCATCACAGACGCGTCCCGCGGCACGCCCCGCTGTCCGGCCTGCGGCGGGACCGGAACGATCGCCTGCCCCGACTGCGAAGGGTCGGGGGTGTCCGCGGACGACAACGACGACTGAGGCCGGCGCCCCCGGGGTTCAGCGATCGCCGGACTGCGCGGAGCAATCGTCGGCACGCGCCGTCGCCAGCCGCGCGGAGGACGAGGTCCGACGCGCTGCTTGAGTCGAGGAGTCGCACGGCCTCAAAAAAACCGCCGGTCGGCGGCGACGTAAACCGGTAACAATATGCAAGCGTCGTCGTCATTTGCCTTTTACCGCATCTTCAACACGCTAACGCGCCCCACATGCCAAGCAGCCTGCCCAAAACTGAAAACCCTGACACGAAACACGTGTGGAGATTCGCCCGTGCGGGAGGGCTCGACCAGGTGCAGTTTGGCACAGCTGAGGATTTTCTCGATCTCGCCAGTCTCGATCAGAAGCTGTGGGTCGCGCTCAGCTGTCCGACCCACGGCCTGCATTTCGATGAACGGACGCTCGCCCTTGTCGACACCGACGGCGACGGCCGCATACGCGCGCCCGAGCTGATCGCGGCGGTTCGTTGGGCCTGCGAGCTTCTCAAGGATCCGTCGGTACTTGCGCAGGGATCGGCGTCCATGCCCCTGGGAGCGATCAACGACGCCACCGAGGCAGGAGTCCGCACCCTCGCCGCGGCGCGACGGATACTCCAGGCCGTCGGCAAGCCTGACGCGCAGGCGATCACCACGGAGGACACGGAGGATCTCGCGAAGGTTTTCGGAAAGCTGGAGTTCAACGGAGACGGCGTGCTGAGCCCGCTTTCGCTGGGCGGCGACGCGGAGGTCCGCCGGGTCTTCGACGAGATCATTGCGACAACCGGAGCGGTGAAGGACCGCAGCGGCATGGATGGCGTGGACGGCGCAATCGTCGGCAGGTTCTTCGAACAACTGGGCGTCTACAACACCTGGGCGGAGCAGGGCGAGCAGCTGCCTCTTCCCCTGGCCTCTGAGACATCCGCGGCCTTTCTCCGCCTCCAGACAGTGAGAGCCAAGGTGGCCGACTATTTCACGCGATGCCAGCTGGCGGCGTTCGACGCCCGGGCAACCGCGCCGCTCAACCGGGGCGAGTCCGAGTTCGCAGTCCTGGCGGCGCTCGATCTTTCAACGCCGGGCGATGCCGTCGGCGCCCTGCCGCTCGCGCGCGTGGAGGCCGGACGCGCCCTGCCGCTCGCTGAGGGCGTGAACCCCGCCTGGGCCGCGCAAATCGCCGCTTTCCGGACACAGGTGGTTGAGCCTTTGCTTGGCCGCCACCGGACCACGCTGACCGAGGCGGAATGGCTCGACCTTCTCGCCAGATTCGCCCCGTTTGAAGCCCATGTCGCTGCCAAGCCCGCCGTCCCGGTCGGGAAGCTCGGCGTCGCCCGCATTCGCGAATTGCTCGCCGGCAACATGCGCACGCGGCTCGAATCGCTCATCCAGCAGGACCTGGCCGTGGCCCCGGAGATCGCGGCGATCGATTCCGCCGACCGCCTGGTCCGCTACCACCGGGATCTCGGTCCGCTGCTGAACAACTTCGTCTCGTTCCGCGACTTTTACTCGCCCGACCGCTGGGCGCCGTTTCAGGCCGGTACGCTTTACCTGGACAACCGCAGCTGCGAGCTGTGCGTGCAGGTCGGCGATCCGGGAGCACACTCGGTCCTCGCCGCGCAGAGCAACCTGTTCATCGCCTATTGCGAATGCCGCCGCGTGGATTGCGCGCCGATGAAGATCGCCGCCTGCTTCACCAAAGGGGACAGCGACTACCTGAGGGTGGGCCGCAACGGCGTTTTCTACGACCGGAAGGGGCGCGATTGGGACGCCACGATCGTCAAGGTCGTGGAAAATGCCATTTCGCTGCGCCAGGCATTCTGGCTCCCGTATAAGAAGCTGGTGAATTTCATCGAGGGCCAGACGGCGAAATTCGCGGCCGCGAAGGACAAGTCCGCCGATGAGAAGCTCGCCGCCGGAGTTTCCACCGGAGCCGGGGGCGGCGGCCAGCCGGCCAGGGCGGAGGCGTTCGACATCGGCAAGTTTGCAGGCATCTTCGCCGCCATCGGCCTCGCGCTCGGCTATATCGTCGGAGCGCTTGCGGCGATCGTTGTCGGCTTTGTGAAGCTTGAGCCCCGGCAGATGCCGCTCGCGATTGCAGGCGCGCTCCTCCTCGTCTCCGGTCCGTCGGTGCTGCTCGCCTGGCTCAAGCTCCGCCAGCGAACGCTGGGGCCGGTGCTCGACGCAACCGGCTGGGCGATCAACGGGCGCGTCCGGATCAACGTTCCTCTCGGCGCCGCGCTGACCCATCAGGCCCGCCTTCCTGCCAACGCGGAGCGAACCCTCAAGGACCCGTACGAAGACAAGGCCGCATCACGGCGCCGGAGACTGACGGCTCTCATGCTCGTTCTCGCATTGCTCGGTCTGGCGGCATGGTCCGCCCGAGACCACTGGCGGTGGCGTGTCACGGGCGGCACTCCCCACGAAACCGCCGCACCAGCTCCAGCGGCGCCAGCGCCGGAGGCGGCACCCGCGCCCGCCTCAAAACCAGCGACATAAGTTCCACCCTTTCACCTCCCACAAGATGAAACCAAGCGTCTTTCGTCCCATCGCCGCAATTGTCGGCTTCGTTCTCCTCTCCGTCGCAGCGCCGGCGCTTGCCGACACGGTGACTCTCAAGGATGGCTCCGTGATCCATGGAAAGAATCTCCACATCGCCAACGGCGTCGTCACGATCACGACGAGCTTTGCCGGCGATGTGGCGATCAAACAGGACCAGGTGGCCAGCTTCGAGACCGACGCGCCGGTGCATGTCAAAACCAAGAACGACTCGGCGGTGCTCGGCAAGGTCGAGGGCAAAGATCCCGACATCGTTGTATCCAGCGCCAACGGAACCTACATCACGACCATCAACGGCGTGAAGTCCGCCTGGGCTGCGGGAGCAGAGGACCCCGAGGTCGTCGCCCTCCGACGCCACTGGATCTTCGAGATCTCCACCGACATCGCCGGCAAGAGCGGAAATTCAAGCGGCTTTGCCGGAGCGCTCGGAGCAGTCGCCACCCTCAAAACGCCCACGGACGCCCTCAAGTTCTACGCCGCGGCCAACCATGCCGTGGCCAACGGCACGACATCGGAGGACGCCTACAAGGGCGGCGTCGAGTACAACGCGTTCTTCTCGCCCGTCCTTTCCTGGTTTCTTTCGACCGAGCTGATGCAGGACAACGTGAAGGACATCTCCCTTCGTTCCAGCACACTCGGCGGCATCGGCTACAACGCGATCCGCTCCAAGCGGGAGGACCTCCAGTTCCGCGCCGGCCTTTCTTATCGCTACGAGAGGTACGACACGGCGCCGACGACGCCGAACTTCTCCTCCGCCGGACTCAACCTGGCGCTCGTGCACCGCCTGGACATCGCGCCCTGGCTCATCCTGCACAATTCGATCAGCTACATGCCGTCATTCCAGGATTTCAACAATTTCGTCCTGAACCACGACTCCAACGTGACCATGCCGTTCGCCGGCACCAAGGCATGGTCGCTGCGGCTTGGGGAGAACAACGAATTTGTCTCCAAGCCGGTCGACCACGCCAGGCACCTCGACACGCTTTACTACCTGCGGTTCGTTTACAACGTGCAGTAGGAATCCCGCCGGACTCCGCCCTTCGCGCCGCCGGAAGCTACCGTAATTCCATGACGACGCGCGGGCCGCGGCCCTGTCCGGCCGCGCCCGCCGGGAGTGCAGCCATGAACAGGCGTTCCGGGGCGATCTTACCCGTAGTCAGAAAGTAATTACGGACGCGTTCGGCGCGCTGCGCCGCCAGCGCCCGCAGATCGTCGTCGCCGAGCTCCATCGTTGCGGCGAGGCGCGCCGTCATCGCCCCGACCGGCAGCCCTGCGGCCGCCGCAATGGCGGTCTCCTTCCTCGTCTCTTCCGCGGCTTTCGCCCGGGCGTTCTCCTCCGCAGCCCGCCTGCGGGCGCCTTCAAACGTGAGGATGCTGACAATGCGCCTGAAGAGGCCCTGCTTCGGCGCGGGCGGCGGCGGAGCCGGTGGCGGCGCCTTCGGCAACGGGGCGCCAAACTCCGTCCCCGGCGGGAATTTTTCTTCAAAGAGCCTTTTCACCATGGCATCATGTTCCTCCGGCGTGATGACGAGCTGCGCGGGCGGCGGAAGATTCGGATCGGCCGCCCGGCGGGCTTCCCAGATCCTGCGCCGGACCACGTCGGCGAGTTTCTGCTGCTTCAGCTCGTAGCCGTCGGCCGCGGCGTCGAAGCCTCCCTTGAAGTCGAGGCTGAGGCCGGGCCGGTTTGTCAACGCCTTGACCAGGGTCTGGAGCTTCGCCTCCTCCCCGGGCCGGAGGACGGAACTGCCGGGGGCAAACTCCTGATAGGCAAGTTCGTCGCCGCCACCGCCAAACATCGAGCCCAACAGCGAGAAGGGCGATGCCGCCGCCTTTATCAGGAGGTTTCCAATCACACGGACGACGACCTTCCCGACGTGGAAGCTCGGATCGTCGAGGCTGCCTTCCACCGGCACGTCGACGACAATCTTGCCGTCGAGGTCCTTGAGCAGCGCCACCGCCAGGCGGACCGGAAGCCCCGTGGCATGAGGGCTCTTCACCGGATCGCCGAAGGTGAATTGATTGAGCGTGACGAGAGCACCGAGGTCGATCCTCCGCTCGGCGACCTTCGCCTTGATGTCGAGGAACAGCTTGCCCCGCGCGAGCTCGTAACCGGCATATTTGCCGCTGTAAGGGCTGAGCGGCGTCAAATCCACGGACCTGCAGTCGACCTTAAGATCGACGAACATGTCCCTGCCGAGCGGATCGATCCTGCCGGAGATCGCCACGGGGCCTGCGCCGTCAACCGTCGCCTTCAGGTCGACATCGGCCTTCCCGACATCTTTCGAGGAGAGACCAGCGATCGTGCCACCGAATGCGTTCACCGCCATGCGCACGTGCGGTTCGAGCGAGCGGTCCTCAAAACTGAAGTCGCCATCCGAGATCGTCACCACGCCTATCTCGATCTGCGGAAGCGCCTGCGCGGGCGCCGCGCCTAAAGACGGTGGGGCCGCGACCGTTGCCGGAGCCGCGGCGGCTCCGGGCGCCCTGACCACCTCGGCGAGGTTGAGCGATTTGTCCGCGCCGACCGTCACCCGGGCATACGGCGCGGCGACCGTCACCGACGCGATCGAAACTCCGATCGTCGGAGCCGTGGCGATCTTCAGCCCATTGAGCGCAAGCGCCGAGAAACCTGCGAGATCTTCGAGGCGCGCGCCGTCGACGAGGCCGAATTTCTCCACCTTCACCGCGCCGGTGAAACCCGCCGCAGGCCGCGACTGCCCAAGGTCAAGCTGGGCCGCCCCGGAGGCCGACACCGCTCCCTGCGTGATACGGGCGTTGACGAATTGTTCGACATAAGGGCTGAGCGGCAGGATCGCGAGCCCGGCGACGTCGATCGTGAGCGCCGCCTTCGGCGCCGGGAAAACGCCCACATCTCCGGCGAGTTTCACGGTCCCCTGCGGCGCCCAGTCGAACGAAAGCTTCAGGGGCATCGAGGCGCCCGGCGCAAGCGTCACGTTCCTGAGCGAGAGCTGCAGATGATCGATTCCAAGCTGCGCAGGTTGCGGGAGGGCCAGGTCGGCAATGTCGATCCGGAATCCGTCCAGGGCCACCTCCCCTATCTTCAGATCGACGGGGGCCGGAGCAGCCGCGGCCGGCGTTGCACCCGTCGCTCCGGCGGGCGCCCTGCCCGTCTCCGGCAACAGGGCCAGCAGGTTGATCGTGCCGTCCTTCTCCCGCCGGAGGGAAAGGCGGCCGCCTGCGAACGACACCCGGTCGACAGCCGCCTTCATCGCCACCGCGTCGGCGTTGATTCCCGAGATCTCGAGCAAGGGCAGTTCGACGGCGGTCCGCCCGTTCGCACGATCGACAATCTTGAGATGCGCCAGCTGGAATCCGGCGTCCGTCAGCATCAAGCGCCGGTTCTTTGCATCGAGATTGATCTCATACCTACCGTGCAGCGAAAACGCCCCGCTCGCAATGTCCCCCCGGAAGGCCTGCGCGTAATAAGGCGCATATTTCGGGAGGATGACATTCTCCACGCTGAACTCGCCCACGGAACGCACCGGAGCGGCGAGGATGGTCCCCTTCCAGGAGAACTTCTCGCCCGCCTCCGTCACCGCGTCGAACGCATATGGGGCCTCCTTGTCCCCGGCCGTCCGAAACCCTGTCAGGGAGAATGTCAGCGGACCGATCACCGTCCGGAAGGGCTTGCCGCGCGAGTCATCCGAAAAATCGATCCGGGCATCGGTGATGCTGAAGCTGTTCACGCGGAGCGGCCGGGACGGGCCGCTCTGCGCCTGCCCGCCGGAAGGAGCATTGGCCCTGGCCAGAAGATCCCCAAAGTTCAGACCGCCGCCATGGTCCACTGCGATGTGCGCATAAAATCCGTCGAGCGAGAATCTGGACAGAACCCAGTCGCCGCCAAGGGAGGACAGCGCACCGAGACGCGCATAGAGCCGCCGCCATCCGAAAAACTCCCCGGAGCCGGCCCGCTCGCCCACCGCGAGATTGTCGACCGCGATGGACAGCGCGTAGGGATTCAGGCTGACCTTCCCGACCGCCACCGGCCGGCCGAGTTCGGTCGAGAGCCGCTTCTGCAGCTGCGACCGCACAATCGGCGGCAGGATGAAAAAACCCATGATGGTGTACGCCGCCACAAGTGCGACTGCCACCAGGAGAAGACGCTTTCGCTTCGGGCTCGGACTGGGGAATGACATGGCAAATCCGAGTTTGGCCAGAAATGCGGACCGGGCAAATCTTGCGTTCGCGGACATTCATTTACGCAACACGGAGGAAGCATGGGGGCGCCCTTTTTGCGCGGCGCCCCGTCTGTCGGGAGGGCGATGATTTTGGCTGGTCGTGCAGAACCCCATCGCTTTGATTGTCTGCGCGCGATGCCTACTTTGATCTCGTTTTTTCGCCGACCCTCCATGGCGGTCCGTCTTGCGGCCTGCCTGGGTCTCGGCCTGCCCGCGTTCTGCGCCACAACGCCCGGTCAGGCTGCCCCTGGGGCGCCGGCGGAGGCGATCCGCATTGAGGTGGAGACCGGCCGGCGCTCAGGCAACGTCGCTGTCGCGGACGCCGGAGGCGGGTACTCCGGCCAGGGATATGTGACCGGCTTCCTGGACGACACCGACAGCGTGACGCTGACCTTCAACGCGAGGGCCGGCCTCTACGACCTGACGGTCCGTTATCGTTCCCCGGTGAAGGGGTTTCTTTTTGAAGTGAACGGGCTTGCCTGTTCCGGGATATTCTCCGATTCGCGGGGCGCGTTCGCGGAGCAGGGGTTCGGCAAGGTGGAATTGATGGAGGGGAAGAACACCCTCGCCATCCACGGCGGATGGAAGCAATACGAAATTGACCGCGTGGATCTGACCCCGGTCGCCGCCCTCCCCTCCCTGCAAAGGCCCGCGGCCAGGCTGTGCGACCCGAAGAGCACCCCGGCCGCGCAGGCGTTGATGGCCTATCTCGTGGAGCAATTCGGGAGGCACACGCTTTCGGGGACGATCGAAGGTCCGGACATGGATTATGTGCGCGAGACGACCGGGCAGTCGCCGGCCGTCGTCGCCGGCGACATGCTGGATGTCACGACAACGCCAATACGATACCAGGGCGTTGGTCCCGCCATGACCGAGAGAATGATCGAGCGGGCCGTGCAGGGGCACATCCTCACTTTTTGCTGGCACTGGCGCCCGCCCTCGGGGCTGCTCGACACCATGCGCACGCGACCGGACGGGAGCCGCGAGAACAACCGTTGGTACATGGGCTTCTACACGCACGCCACGACCTTCGATCTGGCGGCGGCTCTGGCGCACCCCGAAGGCAGGGACTACGCGCTGCTGCTGACCGACATCGACATGGTCGCCGGCGAACTTCGCAAGCTGGCAGCGCGGGGCATTCCGGTGTTGTGGCGGCCCTTGCACGAGGCGGAAGGAAGGTGGTTCTGGTGGGGCGCAAAGGGGCCAAAGCCTTTCATCCAGCTCTGGCGGCTGCTGTACGACCGGCTGACCCGGGTCGACGGCCTGCACAATCTCATCTGGGTCTACACCGGCACGGCCTCCGCGGACTGGTATCCAGGCGACGACGTCGTCGACATCATCGGCGTCGACGAATATCCGGCCGATGTGCGTGATCCGCTCAGCGCCACATGGGACGCCATGCAGGGCCGTTTCGGCGGCAGGAAGCTCGTCGCCTTGAGCGAATTTGGCGGGGCGCCCGACCTGGAAGGCGCCCGGCGCCTCGGAGTGAGCTGGTCGTATTTCGCCTCGTGGGCCAAGGATCTCGGCCCGATGAAGATCGACCGTGCGGCGCTGAAACGCATCTACAACGATCCGCGCGTGATCAATCTCCGCGACCTGCCAAAGGACCGCTGGGCGCCGGTCGCGGAGCAGGCCGAGCCGTAGTTGAACCTGTCGGACTTCGTGCTCCCGCTCCTTCGCAGATGCGCCCGCGTTTCCTGTAATCGGTTTTTGGAGTTGCGGTAATCCGGCTATTGGAGAATGGTCTCCTCCTCATGGCCAGCGTCGAGCGCGATTGAATACGCGTTCCGCGGGCCGATCCAAGAACAACAGGCGGCTCCCGACAACGGTGAGCCCCGTATTAAAACACACAATACAACATGTCAGATTCAGATCCGTCCGGCGCCGTGACTTCGGCAGCCGAGACTGCGAGTGCCCCCGGCACGCCTCCGCCAGCCGCCCCGTGTCACCTAACGTTCGGAACGTTCAGCAACAACCGGGGCTCCGGCCTCGCCCGGGGCAAGCGTCCGGCCAGTCCCGCTCCACAGGCTGCCTCCGCCGCTCCTGCGGCCGACTACAAGCCCACCGCGGTGTCCATCGTCACCGCCCCGACCGAATACAAGAACCCGTTCGCCCCTCCGGCTCCCACCCCCGCCCCGGCGGAGGCTGTCGCAGCCGACGCAACGACGCCTGTTCCCGCCCCCGTAACTCCGGAGATTCCGGCAGCGGAGGTTCCCGCAATCCAGCCGGCTCCTCCGGCCGAAGCCCCGGCTCCTGCAGCCGGGCAGGCGCCGGCAGCAGAATCCCCAGCACCCGCGGTTCAGCAGGCGCCGGACGAACCCGCCGCAGTCGAACCGAAGCCCGAGCTGAACATTCTCCCGCCCGAGGCGCCCCGACGCGTTGGACAGAGCTGGGAGAGCGAGTCCTTCCCGGATGCTCCCAACCGGCCCGCCGGCGCCGCGGAACTTCAATCCGGAGAACAACATCCCCGGCGCGATGACCGCAGGGGAGACCGTCCCTATTTCCGTCCCGAGCGGGATCGCCGCGACAATCGCCCGTACGAATCGCGCGAGCCGCGCACCGATTCCGAATTCCAGGAGCAGGACTCCGGAGCCGGCCAGCCGCAAGGCGAATCCCCGGCTTCACCTGCACCGGAGGAAACGAAAAAGCCCGGCGGCATGTTTGCCTGGGTGAAAAAGCTTTTTGGCGGTTCGCCGACCGAGGCTCCGAAGCCGGAAACCCAGCCCGGAGGCACAGGCCAACGCGAATTCAATCCCAACGGCCCCTACCGGCGCCGCCGCCATCGCGGGGGCCGCAACCATGGTTTCCAGGGTGACCAGCGCGGCCCTCGGGAAGGCCGGCAGGGAGGCCAGCCTTCCGGAGACCAGCGCGGCTATGGCGGGGACCAAAGAGGCTATGGCGGCGACCAGCGCGGCTACGGTGGCGACCAGAGAGGCTACCGGGGTGAACAGCGCGGGTTTGGCGGCGGAAACAGGAATTCCGGTCACCGCCGTCACCACCGCGGTGGAGGCGGCTTCCAGGGACAGGGACGCCCCGAGGGCGGCCCCCCTCCGTCCGGCAATTAAGCCTTGCCAAGCATTTCGCTTCGCAGCGCATTGAAGGCGTCCATCAACCGGTGGGCGCCTTTTTATTTCCACGTCCCTTTCTCTCCTGATCCATGGCCGACCTTATCATCAACGGCGGCAGGCCGCTTTCCGGCACCATCGTTCCGTCCGGAAATAAGAACTCCGCCCTGCCGGCGTTCTGCGCCACGCTGCTTGCGAGCGAACCAGTGCGGTTGTTGAACGTTCCCGACATCACCGACCTGGAAAAACTGGCCGAATTTTTTGTCGCGCAGGGCTCCCAGATCACCTGGGACCGGGCGCGGGGGGAGATGCGGATCGACCACGCCCGGTTTGACACCTCCCGGCTCAAGGCGGACATGCCCGCCGGCATGCGTTCGACGGTGCTGCTGTTCGCGCCGCTGCTCTGGCGGATGAAGAAAATTGTGGTCCCCGCCGCCGCAAAGGGATGTTCGCTCGGAGTACGCGAGCTGGATCCGCATCTGGAGCTCCTCCAGGCGCTTGGCGCCGAAGCCTCGCCCGACGGGACGTTGACGCTCGACGGGCGCTTTCGCGCCACCCGGTGCTGGCAGGACTACATGTCAGTGACGGCAACGGAGAATTTCGTCATGGCAGCGGTCCTTGCGGACGGGGAATCGACGCTCATCAACGCCGCCAGCGAGCCGCACGTCCAGGACCTTTGCACGATGCTCAACCGCATGGGGGCGCGTATCGAGGGCGTTGGCACCAGCATGCTGCGGGTCGCCGGCGTCAAGGAACTGCACGGCGGCACATTCACGATCAACAGCGACTATCATGAGGTCGTGACCTTCCTCGCCCTCGGCGCAATCACCGGCGGCGAGGTGCGGGTCGAGCGTTCGCTGCCGGAGCACTTCGACCTCATCGCGCGGTCGTTCGCCAAGCTGGGCGTGACCGTCGGCCATGAAGGCTCCACCGCGGTCGTGAAATCCGGCCAGCAGCTCGCGGTCGCGCCCACCCGCACCCCAAACCTCCTGCCGAAGATCGAGGCGGCGCCCTGGCCGTATTTTCCCGTCGATCTTCTTCCCTGCATGATCGCGCTGTCAGTCCGCGCCCGGGGCGAGATCCAGTTTTGGAACAAGGTCTATGAGGGCGGCTTCACGTGGCTGCCGGAAATTGCGAAATTCGGCGCCCATCTCGTCGTCTGCGATCCGCATCGCGCAATCGTCTTCGGCGACCGGCCCCTGCGACCCGCCGTGGTTGATGCGCCCTACATCATCAGGGCCGCCGTGGCGCTCTACATGGTCGCCGCGAGCATTCCCGGCCGCAGCGTCGTGCGGAACGCCGAGATCATCAAGCGCGCCCATCCGCGCTTTGTGGAAAACCTCCGCTCGCTGGGCGCCGACGTCACATGGACGGAGTGATTTCATGTCTTCGATTTGCGACCAAGGATTTGCGATTTGCGATTTCGGAGTCGCCGTCGCTGGATGAACAGACGCTTTGAGCCCATACCGCCGTGACCGACTCAAAAATCAAAAGCCAAAAGCCGAAAACAGGGGACACCGGGGTCGGTTTCATCCAGACAACGCTTACCGCGCCGGCGACAGCGGCTGACGTTGCGCTCCGTCCGCTCGCGTTCGGCGATTTCGCGGGACAGTCAAAGACCGTCGAGCGGCTCAAGGTCATGGTCGGCGCCGCCCGGCGCCGTGGCGAGGCGCTCAACCACATCCTCCTCAGCGGCCCGCCGGGCCTCGGCAAGACCACGCTCGCATTCATTCTCGGAGCCGAGATGGGACGAAACGTCCGCATCACCTCCGGCCCCGTAATCGAGAAGGCGGGCGACCTGGCCGGCCTGCTGACAAACCTGGAGGAGGGGGACATTCTGTTCATCGACGAAATCCACCGCCTGCCGAAGACGGTCGAGGAGTACCTTTACTCGGCGATGGAGGACTACCGCCTCGACATCATGATCGACCAGGGCCCGAACGCGCGCAGCGTGCGCCTGAGCCTGCCGAAGTTCACGCTCGTCGGCGCCACCACCCGCGCCGGCCTGCTCACCGCGCCGTTGAGAAGCCGATTCACACTCCAGACGCGCCTCGATTATTACGATGCTGCGACGCTGCTTGGCATCGTCCGCCGCTCCTGCGGCCTGCTCAAGGTGGAACTGGACGAGGACGGCGGCCGCGAAATCGCCACGCGCGCCCGCGGCACGCCGCGCATCGCCAACAACCTGATTTACTTCATCCGCGACTTCGCCCAGGAAAAGGCGCAGGGCCGGATCACGAGGGCCGTTGCCGCAGCCGCCCTCGAACTTCTCGAAATCGACGTGCGCGGCCTCGATGAGATGGACAAGCGCATCCTGCGCGTGATGGCGCAACATTATGCCGGCGGCCCCGTCGGCATGAACACCATCGCTGTCGCCGTGGGCGAGGAGGCGGAGACGCTTGAGGAGGTGCACGAACCCTTCCTGATCATGGAGGGCTACCTCCAGCGCACGCCGCAGGGCCGCGTGCTCACTGCGATGGGTTACCAGGCCATCGGCCTCAAGCCCGCCGGCGGGGCGCAGGGAGAGCTGCTGTAAACGTCATCGGGATCGGGCGGCACAAGCCCGAACCTGGAGTTCAGGGACTCGTCGGCAGCCACGAGGCCAAGATCCGGGCACTCTGCAAGCGCTTCGTGCCTGACTTTGAGGGGCGCCATCAGAGCGACATCGAAGCGGTTCGCGCCCTCTGGCGTGAGTGGAACGCGCCGTAAAACTACGCGGCCTCTTGACATGCCGTCCGGTAATACCAGGGTAACACCATGCCCACGCTGACCCTCAAGGTCTCGCCGGAGTTCAAGCGCCGCATCTCGCGTGCCGCGCGCAAGCGCAAGATTTCGGTCTCCGAGCTTGTGCGCACCTCCGTCGAGAAGGACGTGCCCCCTGAGGGCAGGGGCTTTCTGCTGGGCCGGCTCAAGCAATATTCGCTCGGCCCGTCAACCTACGATCCGGCCCGACCCGCGTTCGCCGACGAGGAGTGGGACACGGCCAGAAGATGAAATTCCTGCTCGATACCCACGCTATCGACTGGGCGCAGACCGACGAACGCCGGCTTTCAGCGAAAGTGCTCGCCATCGTGCGTGACGCGCAGCGCGGCGACCTTGCGATTTCGGACGTGACGCTCTCGGAGCTGGCACGCCACCTTGCATCCGGGAAAATCCCCACGCGGCTCACGCCCGAGGAATGGCTGCAAGCCGCAACCGCTGGAATTGAAGTGCTGCCCGTCACCCACGAGATTGCCATTAGGGCGGCCTTTCTCGACTGGACTTTGGCAGGAGGGCCGCATCGCGATCCTTGCGACCGGCATATCGTCGCCACAGCGGTCGAACACGAACTGCCCCTGCTCACCGTCGACGAGAAGATGCACGCCCTCACCGGAGTGCGCGGTCTGAGGGTGATCTGGTAACCCCGACGGATGCAGCGGTGACGGCTTCAACCGGCCGCCGGTTCTGGCGCGGCGCCTGCGCCAAACATCACCGGGCCGAAGCCGCGGTCTGCGCCGCGCACGCTCGCTCGATACCGGCGCGGGCGGAGGCGTCGTCCGTCCGCAGGCGCAGAACCTGCCCGTACTCGGCCGCCGCGTCGTCCGTCCGTCCCGAGGCCAGCAGCAGGCCGGCCAGCCGGCTGTGCGCATCCGCAAAATCCGGCCGGAGACGCAAAGTCTCGCGAAGCTGCGCGATCGCGTCCGCTGTCCTCCCGATCCGCTCGAAAGTCTCTCCAAGGGCGTAATGCGCCGATGCATCGCCGGGCTTCAGGCGCAACGCCTCCTCGTAGTGCCGGATCGCCTCGGGAACGCGACCGGCGCGGTTCAACGCATGGCCGAGATTGACATGGGCCTCGGCGAAATCCGGGCGCAACCGGAGCGCCTCCTCAAAATGCCCGATGCCCTCGATTGCCCGGCCGGCATGGACCAGCATGCAGCCAAGATTATAGTGCGCCCGCGGGTTGTCCGGCTGCCGCGCCAAGACATCGCTCCAAAAACCAAACTCGCTGCGATAGGCATCGCACCGCCGCACAGTGAGCGCGGTGAAGGCGGCGGCCAGAACGAGAAACGCGAGCATCCCGCGCCGCCCGCAAACACGGAAGCACCCCGCCACCCCCAGCGCGATAACCGCGGCGAGCGGCAGGTACATTCGGTGTTCGGCC
>PMKA01000388.1 GCA_003157575.1 Opitutia bacterium | reverse complement strand
CGGTGATGACGCCGTCGCCGGGCAGCGCCTTGCCTTCCATGCCGAAGTTGTGGCAGTCATGCTGGGCGTGCAGGCCCCACTCCATGAATGTATTCGCCTCAAAAAGCGCGGTGATGCGGTCGCGCGCGGTGAGGAGTCCTTTCTTCCTGCGTTCGGCGAGTTTTTCCTCGCCACCCGCTTCATAGGCGGCCTGGCGTTTCTGCTCGAGAGTAGAGAGCAATGCTTTGGATATGGGCATGATGAGATTCTCCGTGGGAAGAGGCCGCGGCGGTGGCGCCGAGGTCCTTCACGACACCGGCGGGTTCAGGCGGGTTTGTTGGCGCAGAGTTCGGTCAGCACCCCGTGCGTCGATTTCGGATGAAGGAATGCGACGAGTTTTCCCGCGGCTCCCTCGAACGGTTTTTCGTGGATCAGGCGAATGCCGGCGCCGGCCGCCTGCGCGAGCTGGCCGGTGATGTCGTCGGTCCGGAAGGCGATGTGATGGAGGCCCTCGCCCCGGTCGGCAATAAACTTGGCGATCGGGCTTTCCGGCGAAGTCGGCTCCAGCAGCTCCAGATGGACGCCGCCGACGTCGAAGAACGCGGTGCGAACCTTTTGTGAGGGAACTTCCTCACGGTGTTCACAGCGCAGTCCGAGCGCTTTTTCATAAACGGGCACGGTCTCGTCAAGCGAGCGAACCGCGATGCCAAGGTGATCGATATGGTTAATCATTTCTTATAGATACAGCTCTACAGCGGACCAGTATGCCGAAGGGTCTGGATTAGCTCTGCGCATATTTTGGCAAACTGCTCTCATCGCTTGGTCTTTCGGTGGTTCAGCGTTGCCAAGTCGATTTCAGAGTCTGATGCAGAGCATTAGTGGCGGGCAACCGCAATTTGTGATCCAATCTACTCATGACAACAACGTCTGAAATAGGAGAATCTGTTACTCCTTCCAAATCAGCGACTTACGCTGACTGGAGAGCCGCCGTCGAAACGGAGCTCAAAGGTGTTCCTATAGAGAAGAAGCTCGTTGCACGGACTCCGGAGGGTATTGACGTGCAGCCTCTGTACCGTCGCGAGGACGCGCCCGCCGCGGGTTCCGTCCCGGCGCCCGGGGAGCCGCCCTATGTGCGCGGCACGCGGCTGCCCACAGCGCAGAACATGCGATGGGAGATCCGCACAGAGGCGACAGCGTACGATTTTTCGCCTCTGCCGTCGCTGGCAATGGCGATCGCGCCGGAAAAGCGCGACGCGGCGGTTGCAGTTCCTGCCGACCCTCTGGGCTGGCTGCTGAGCCAGGGTTCGCTCCCGATGCCGCTCATCTGCTGTTTCGACGATATGGCGCAGGGCGTCAGGGAGGCCGGGACCGCCGGTCTGGCCGCCCGCACGGTGGGCGTTGGCGCGCAGATCTGGCATGAGGCCGGCGCGAATTGCGTCCAGGAACTTGCCTTTGCCCTGGCGACCGGCGCCGAATACTGGCGCCGGCTGCTCGATCGGGGAATTCCCCCGGGCGAGGTCGCGGCGCACACGCAGATCGAATTCGCGGTCGGAGTGGACCTTTTCATGGAGACGGCGAAGTTGCGGGCGGCCCGTTTGCTTTGGAGCAAGCTGGCGGCCGCTTTTGGCGCCGATGCCGGTGCACGGAAGGCGTTCGTTGTCGCACGCACCGCCACCTGGGACAAGACGGTGTACGATCCGCATGTGAACCTGCTCCGCATAACGACAGAGGCGCTGTCTGCGGTGCTGGGCGGGGCCGACGCGATTGACATCCGTCCTTTTGACGAGATCGCGGGCGGGCCGACGGAATTTGGGGAGCACCTGTCGCGCAATCTCCACGACATCCTCGCGGAGGAGTTCTGCTTCGAGCATCAGGTCGACCCGGCCGGAGGCGCCTGGTACGTCGAGACGCTGACGGATCAGCTCGCCCGCCGCGCCTGGACGCTTTTCCAGGAGATCGAGAAACAGGGGGGAATGGCAGCGGCGGTGCTGGCGGGCATCCCCCAACAGATGGTGGCAAAGGCTGCCGCGGACAAGCTGGCCCTGGTCGACACCCGGCGCCGCGCAATCCTCGGAACCACGGTCCAGCCCAACCTGCGGGAGGCGCCCCATGCCGATCCCACGGTCGCCCTTGCCGCCGGCCCCCGGCGCAAATCCGTGCCCAAGCCGATCAAGAGTTTTTCCGCGCTCGTGGCGGCCGCGGTCAAGCGGACCACGCTGCCGACCCTGCGAATCGCGTGGACGCAAAAGCGCGAATCCGGTCCGACGGCGGTTGCGCTCAAGCCGTTCCGCGGCGCGGAGGGTTTCGAGGCGGTGCGTCGCGCCGCCGACGATTTTCTCACGCGCACGGGGAAACGAGCCCGGGTGTTTCTCGCGAAGATCGGCCCGCCGAAGCAGCACAAGGCGCGTGCCGATTTTTCCAGCGGCTTCTTTGCAGCCGGCGGTTTCGAAATCGACGGCAAGAAGAGCTTCGCAACGGTTGACGAGGCCGCCGATGCGGCGCTCGCCTCGGGTGCGGCGGTCGCCGTGCTCTGTTCCACCGACGAAACCTATCCCGAGATCGCGCCGGTCTTTGCCCGGAAGATCAAGTCCGCAAAACCAGGGCTGGCCGTCGTTCTCGCCGGTCACCCCGGCGAGCGCGAGGCCGAGTTCCGGTCCGCGGGTTTCGACGATTTCATCCATGTGCGTTCAAACGTCCGCACCACACTCTCCCAGCTTCAACGCCTTGCCGGTGTCCTCTCATGAAAGCCTGTCCGGATTTTTCCCAGATTCCCTTCGATGAACCTGCCGCGCCCCAGGCGCCGGCCAGCAACGCACCTGCGGCGGCGTCCTGGATGACGAGCGAGCAGATCCCCGTGCCCACGGTCTGCACCGCGGCCGACATCAGCGCGGTCGAGCAGCCGCTCGACTCGATGCCCGGCTTCCCGCCGTTCCTCCGCGGGCCGTACCCGACGATGTATGTGGCGCGTCCGTGGACGGTGCGCCAGTACGCCGGCTTCTCGACGGCCTCCGAGAGCAACGCCTTCTACCGCCGCAACCTCGCGGCGGGCCAGATGGGCCTCTCCGTGGCGTTCGATCTCGCGACCCATCGCGGCTACGATTCCGATCATCCGCGCGTGGTGGGCGACGTCGGCAAGGCCGGCGTGGCGATCGACTCGATCCTCGATATGAAGCAGCTGTTCGACAGCATCCCGCTTCGCGATGTGTCGGTGTCGATGACCATGAACGGGGCGGTGATCCCGATCATGGCGTTCTACATCGCCGCGGCGCTTGAACAGGGGGCGAAGCTCCCCGAGCTGGCGGGCACCATCCAGAACGACATCCTGAAGGAGTTCATGGTGCGCAACACC
>PMKA01000017.1 GCA_003157575.1 Opitutia bacterium | reverse complement strand
AGGATGTTGGCGTCGACGGCCATACCGATAGTCAAGACAATACCAGCCAGACCTGGCAGGGTCATGGTTGCGCCGATATTGGCGAGCGCCCCAAGGATGATGATAATGTTCACCGCCAGGACTGCTACGGCGACAATGCCGCCAGTCGTGTAGAACGTTATCATGAAACCAGCCACGAGCGCGGTGCCAATCACCGCTGCACGCACGCCGCTGTCGATTGCGTCCTGCGCCAGCGACGGGCCGACCTCATACTGTTGCTTAATCTCCAGTGGAAGATCGAGCGGGTTGTTCAAAACGTTGGCCAGTTCGATGGCCTCGCGCTGCGTGAAAGAGCCGGAGATCTCGGCATTGCCGCCCGAAATTTCATCACGCACGGTTGGGGCCGAATAGAGTTTGCCATCAAGCACGATGGCGAGTTGTCCCAGGCGGCCGGTGCGCTTGCCTTCATCCGCAATTTCTCGTGTCACGTTACCGAACTGCGTGGCCCCGTCCTTGGTAAAACGGAGCAGGATCTTGAACCGGCCAAATTCGTCCATGCTTGGGTAGGCTTCGCTGAGAGCCTCGCCGGTCATCTCGGGGATGCGTTTCACGTAGAGTTCGCTGGCGTGCATCTCGCCGTTGCGCAACTCCTGTTCGAGTGTCATCGACTCGTACCCAGCAGGCGCCTCGCTGGCGGGAATGGTTTCAGGCACGCCTCCGGGAAACACCCGGCGAAAATCGAGGCGAGCCGGCTTTTTGAGGCTGAAGATGATCTCCGGGTTGTCCTTGGTGGAGACACCGGGAAGTTGAACCTCTATCCGGTTGTTACCCAGAGGCCTGACGATCGGCTCCGCCACGCCTGCGCTATTGATTCGCGTGGAGATAATTTCGATCGCCTTGCTAAGCTGTTGCGCGCTGTCTCGGGTCGAACTCGTGGCGCCCGGTCGTTCCTCTACCTCGAGCGTGAAGGCCACGCCGCCCTTGAGGTCGAGGCCGAGCTGAAGGCGGCCCTTGGATCGCTTTAGCAGTTCGTCGAGCAGGATGTTGTTGCGCTTCTCGACATTCCTTAGCGATGCCTCAAGTCGGACCTGGGGGAAGAATTGCGAGAGATCCAGCTTGCGCTCGGCTCCGATCTGTTTGAGGGCGACAAAGACGGAGGGTGCCCGGCTCGCGGCTACACGGTCGCTGGCCTCCTTCATCAGCGCGACGAATTCCGTCCGTTTTGCCGTTGCTTCGGCAGTGACATACTGACCAAACGGGCGGTCTTTGAGCGGGACCAACTCCGCCACCGCCCAGAGGACAATAACTATGCTGAGGAGCGGCTTCCAGAGACTACCTTTGTACATCGGTGATTTTGGTTAGCGGAATTTGACATTCGGATAGATCGCGACGCCTGCGCGTCCGATGGCATTGAGCCGATCAGTCTCGTCGTGAGAACGATTGGGATCGCTCGAATCGGCGCGCAAAAGTGCTGCTGATTGGGATTCCCATGTTGAGACGGTTGCAGTGCGGCGCGTTTAACGAATAACCTCGAAGAACCGGGCGTAGAGCGCTCCGAGGGCGGACAGCGCGAGCCAAATTAGCAGTCCACCCGAAAGCAGACCGGTCACGTACCGGTGGGCACGAGCAACGGAATCCAAATCCCGTTTAGGCGATGAAAGATCCACGAGCCAATGCACGCCGCGGAACGCGATCGGAGAATTAAGCGGCGACCAAACGCAGTCGTCGGGGATAAAGCCTTCGGCAACGAGTTCGCGGATGAAGCGGCTCTTGCGCTCATCGGTGAATGTGTCGCGGGTGGCGCGCACGACGACCGCCCCATCTGACTCTTCGACCCGGAGCAGAGTGCCGAGCGTGGGGAAATCGAACTCATAAACCCGGGCCTTGGTGACAGACGTATTCACGGATGAAGAGAATGCGTTTGGGTCGACGCTGCTGGCCCGCCGATCGGCGCCCGGGAGGAGGGCTGTACGGTGAACACGGTGCAGGCAATCAGCACAGCAACAAAAGCTGCCACCGTGTAGGCCGGCATTCGGCCCGCGCCGCCATTGCGAGAGGTTAACGTTTTCCTAAAGGCAGGTCTTCTGGGGCGACCAATATCTCGTGGGGGAGAGGGTCTGATCAAAGGGAGTCGCAGGCTGCTCGTTCGCATGACTCGAATATAAACATGATTCGCCGTCACCCAAAATAAAATGACCTGTGCAATGCATAAAAATTGGATTAACAACTATCATTGGACCGAGGTTGCCAGGGAAACTCGAATGGGCCGCGAGGTTGGCTTGGCTACCGCCAAGAGGGGCATTGATCGCGGACCGGGGGCGGATTTTGGCCGCAGTGAGTTCAATTGCCTTCTTGCAACTGTTCATTCCACTGTTCGTCCGTCTCACGATGAGGCGCGGCGCCATCTGAATCAATTTTGCGTTCAGATTCGGACGGCAGCGGGATCTTGATATATGGCAAGCGCAGAGTGGTTATACATACGCGAGCGATATAGCCGGGGAAGCCTGTTGTTCACGATGTTGACGACTCAGAATCGTCGCGAATGATGCCTTGTCATTGCGGAAAGCGCCCCGGCCGTCCCACGGGCCGGGGCGCGATTAACCACAACTGTATCCCAACAAAGATTCTATTCGGATTTGCCGGGGGCTTCTTACCCGGACTTCTTTGCGTCGGCCGCATCCAGCGCCAGATTGAGCAAGAGGACGTTGACGCGAGCCTCGCCGAGAAAACCCCACTGCGGCGGCTCG
>PMKA01000492.1 GCA_003157575.1 Opitutia bacterium | reverse complement strand
GCCTGATGGGTGTTGGTCGCCTCGGGTCCGAGATAGGCGATGCACATCGGCTTTTCGAGCGCGATCGCAGCCGACATCACCTCGCGATAGATGGCGCGCAACGCCGCGTCCTTCATCGGCCCCCGGTTCTGCTCGCAGACCTTGCGAAGGACCCGGTCCTCGCGCTCCGCCACGTAAATCCGGCCGTCCTTGCTCCGCTTCAACCGGCCGATCTCGGCGGCAAGGGCAAGCCGCTCGTTGAGCAACTCCACAAGCCTGGTGTCGAGCTTGTCGATCTTCTTTCGGAGGGTGTCGATTTCCATGGGATTTCAGGTCTGGGGCGCCTGGCCGGCAGCCGGCGGTTCCGGCTCCGGCGCGGCTGCGACGGGCGCGGTCTCCACAGCGGCTGCCTCCCCGGGCTGGGGCGATGGGGCGGAAGGGGCCGCCGCCGCACGGTTCGCGTCGTCAAGCGTAAGCTGTTCCGCCCCTTCTTCCGACAGGCCCATCTCGCGGTCCGACAGGTTGCCGCCGTTCCTGGCTTTTTCGAGCCATTGATCGATCTGGCGGTGCGAAAGCACGTCGGAGGCGGGTAGCTCGTCAAGAGACTTTGCACCGACAAATTCCAGGAACGCCTCGGTCGTGCCGTACTGGATCGGCCTGCCCGGAAGGTCCGCGCGCCCGACAACGTAGACGAGTTCCCGTTCCAGCAGGCGGTTGATCCCCGCCTCGGCCGAAACGCCACGGATATGCTCGATCTCCGCACGCGTCACCGGCTGGCGATAGGCGATCACCGCCAGCGTCTCGAGCGCGGACTGGCTCAGCTTCACCGGCGGCGGCTCGTTCCTGAGCGCGCGCACCCACCGGGCAAAACGCGGTGGGGTGACGATCCGGTACCCCTGAGCCGTCTCGTTGAGGGAGTAAATGTCGTCGGAGGCGCTAAGTTCGAGCGCAATCCCGTCCATGGCCTCGCGGATCTGCGCCGCTGTCACCAGGGATGGCACGTCAACGTACAGCTCCTCGTCCGCCGGCTCTTCCAGCGGGAGTTCGGCGGGAGGCTCCATCGACGCGGCCGGTGGCGCGTCCGGAGGCTCCGTGCCCTCCCCTGCCTTCGATTCCGCGGACGACAAACCGGAAAACAACGGATCCTGTTCGTGAAAACGCGTGAAGGTTTCCTGGATTTCCTTGGTCGAAAGCGGCCGGCTGGAGGAGAACAGCAACGCCTTCAGGACTTTCTTGAGATTGAACGCCATGCCAGTGGAAAAAGTCCCGTTTGTTTGCGGCCAAGCCGCCCCCGAAGCAACCACGAAAACAGCCATGGCCCCTCGCCGAACCGGCTTCCCCCGGGCTGCCCCCAGCCCAATGACGGCGCCATCGGGATGGCGACAAACTTGGATCTGCACCGTCGCGCCAAGCTGAATTCGCCTTGGAACCTCGTGGCCCGCCGCTGTGCAGGACGCCGCGCCGTCAGCACCCATCCCAAGAGTTCCGACCTGACCCGGCCCAGCCGCTCGCTTTCAGTCGATCCCTTTGTTTGATCGATTCTCGACCAAGATCGTTATTTGCGATTTTGTTATTGCCCTATCTGTCGAATCTATCTCCCTTGGCGCATGCCCCAAAATGCAGCGTCTCCGGCTGTCCGCCGTGGGCCTGCACAAGGTGCATGGACGGCTCATCGATGCTGCAACCGCACGGCGAGACTTGGGTCTGCACGTGAAACTGCTTGCGAAAAATGACCCTTTTTGGCAAATTGTCTGGGAATATTACACCCGGACCGAAATCCATCTAGGAAATCTGAACTGCCCAAAGATGTTTGAGACCGTCCATGAAACCCTCAACGCAATCCCAATCCGTGGTTGAATCGGCCGCTGAGATGCCTGCTATGGGCTCTGTGGAAGTGGCTCCGACTGACAAGTCTATCTTGGACGCGATGCCTGACGATGTTCGAGAGGCGATGGAATCCATGGGCCGGGTTCGCCTATTTCGCACAAGCCTGGCACCCTTCACAGTGCCCAATTTTGGTTACCTGGAGACCCGTTGAACTGAATCTCTGACGCGCAGGGGACAAGAGTTCCTCAAACGGGGTTGGAAACAGGATTCCGTCGCTGCGGAGTTGGTCACTTTGCCGGCGCTCCGGACGCGGCTGCTGCCGTCACCTTAAGAAGCATGACATCGTGGGACTCCACGGTGACGGGCAGATCCGTCTCGAACACGCCCACGTCCTTCTGGCGCCAGAGGTCGCGGACCAGCCTGCGTCCACCAAGTCCGAGCCGGTCCAGCTTGGCGGTGACCGTGTGGGACACGTCGCCGCGGTTGAAGAATCCCAGGACGGTTCCGCCGTCTTCGAGCGGTTTCGAATAGACATCGATCGCTCCAAGCGTGGCAACGCGCCGGGCGGACCGCCCGAGCGGATCCTGGTCGACGGCGAGCACCTCGTCATTTGTCAGCAAATTCAGGGTGAATGCGTCGAGCCGGTCCAGGTCGCAGCCGATCAGCAGCGGGGCCGAGAGCATGCACCACAGGCTAATATGAGTATATTGCTCCGCAGGGGTGAGGCGCGTCGCATGGAGCTGCGGCCCCCAGCCCACGTAACCGAGCACGAGCATGTCCGGATCGTTCCAATGTCCCGGGCCGCCATATCCGGTCCATGCATCCTGGCTGAAGCCGATCGCCGAAACCGAGTTCTGCCAGGGGCCTGGAGTCTCCCACGTGTCCCATATGTCGCCTGTCGTACGCCACGCCTGCGCCCACTGCGAGAGCCCGGCGACGGACTCGATCGGGGCGCCGCACGAGAGGCTGAGCACAACATCGCGGCCGGTCGCGCGCAGGGCGAGCGCCATCTCCTTCGTGTGCTCCACGTCGTTGGGCGCCCAATCGTATTTCAGGTAGTCGATGCCCCACTCGCCCAGCTGGGCCGCATCGTTCGCCGCGAACGAATGCTGTCCCAACCGTTTGTTCGCCTCGTAGTTCTGCAGGCGCTCCCATTTCCCCCCTGCATCGTCGCTCGAACCTCCGCGAAAGCCCGCAAACGTGGTGATCCAGGGGCTCGAATAGATTCCCGCCTTGAGTCCCAACGCGTGAATCTCATCGCAAAGCCGCTTCATGTCCGGAAAGCGTTCGTTGCCCTGGATGGCGTTGTGCGGACCGCCCCGCCCGCCCTGCCAGGTGTCGTCGATGTTGACGTAGGTCCACCCGTGCTCGGCGAGCCCGGAATTCACCAACGCCTGCGCCGAACGCATCACCTTTTCGTGATCCACCGCCTGCGCCCAGCAGTTCCAACTGTTCCAGCCCATCGGCGGCGTCAGCGCGATCGTCTCGCCGCACTCGATGCGAAAACGTCTTTCTGCGCGGCCCTTCGCATTCTCCGCCCGCAAAACAACAACATGCTCGCCGGCTGCCGCCAGCCTGCCCGTGATGATGCCCGTGGCAGGATCAAGCGTCAGGCCGGCGGGCAACCCGTCGACGGAATACGCCAGCGGCCGCTCGCCCGTGACCGGTATCCGGTAAAGAAAGGGCGAGCCGGGCCTGACGCCGAAGACCGCAGGGCCGTTGATCCGCGGTGCCGCGGGCGGAGGCGGAGTGCGGATATCGGCGTCCGCCGCCGCGGAAACATCGCTGCTCCCGCACAGAAGAAGACCGGAGAAAGACGCTACGACGAGATATCCGAGATGGAATGGAGACATTTTGGGAATGGTATTGGGGCGGGCCGGGCCGCCGGAAACACCGCTTCATCGCCCGATGAATGGTCTTTTCGTGCGCCGTCCTTAATCGTACCGTTCGACAATATACCTAAGTATTTTGTGCTGCAATGGTCGCGATTGGCGTAGTAGGGTCTTTTTGTGACTCCAAACTCCGCTTCGCGTCTGGCCGAATTTCGGCAGGCGTTCCGCGCGTGGCGCGGCGACGCATTCAGCCACCGGCCCTTCGGAGAAATCTATCTGGGCTGTGAGACGAGGACTGATCCGGCAGCGTATCGGTGGGACGGAATGCAGCGCGGCGAGGATCCCCGGCACCCGCGGATCGTCTTCCAGGCCACGCTTGCCGGGGCGGGCTGTTTCCAGAGGGGGCCGCAACGCTGGGCTGTCGGACACGAGACTGCCTTCATCGCGGTTCTGCCCTCCCGGCATATCTACTATCTTCCGCCCGACACCGCGGAGTGGTCGTTCTTCTGGTTCACGTTTACCCACCCTTACGTCGTCAGGCGGGTCGCGCAACTCGCCGCAAGCCATCCGCCGGTCTTTTCCCTGCCGGCGGAGTCCTCCCTGGCCGCACAGTGCCTCGCATTCTTCGAGCGCAGCTGTCACAGCCGTTTTGAAGACCCGTTCGCGGAGGAGGGCGCGCTCCTCGACTGGATGCTCGGGCTTGAGCGCCACCTGCACGACCTCGCCCACCCGCGCGACCTGCGCGAGGCGATGTTGCACAAGGTCCGTCAATATGCCCAGGACAACTTCGCCCGATCGTACGGCGTCGAGGAGATCGCCCGGCTGTTCGGCATGTCGCGCAGTCATTTCAGCCACCGCTTTCGGACTGCGACCGGCCTGGCTCCCGGAGCCTGCCTGCTGGAAATCCGTCTGGCCGAGGTCCGCCGGCGTCTTCGCGAGACCGCCGCGCCTCTCAAGGACATCGCCGCCGGGACCGGCTTCGCCGACGCCAATCACCTCTGCAAGGCATTTCGCCGCCATTACCACCAGAGCCCGGGCGCCTACCGGCGGCAGATACGGTAACCGCCCGTCCGGCTCTGCATTCCCAGGCGGCCCGGCGAGAGCCGCGCACTCTCCATCACGACAAACGCGCCCATCCGGTCGGACCGCCTGTCACGATGCCGATGGCGCCAGCCATTGGCCTCTGGCCGTTTGGACGACGTCGCGTCCTCCAAGCCGCCATGTCATTCCCTGAGCTCCGCGACAACCATGACCTCGGTTGTGGAATTTCGCGGCAACCCGGACACGGACACGGCCGCGCGCGCATGCCTGCCGGCTTCGCCAAAGACCTCGACGAAGAGGTCCGACGCACCGTTGATCACCGCCGGACTGTCGGCGAACCCGTTCACGGCGTTTACAAAACCGCTGACAAGAACGATGCGCTTCACCGCGTCGAGACTGCCCGTGGCGGCCTTTATGTTCGCAAGCAGGTTGAGCGCGCAGACCCTCGCCGATTCGTAACCGGTCTTGACCGTCTGCTCGCACCCCACCTGGCCCGTGTGCGTCATCCCGCCGTCTAGCGAGGCGATGGCGCCCGCGCAATACAGCATGCTGCCGGAACGTACCGTGGGCACATAGCTGCCGGCCGCGGTGGGAGGAGTAGGAAGTTTTAGGCCGAGTTCCGCAAGTCGTGCGTCGATGCTCATGCCGGCAGCCTATCCGCGGCGACGGGACGATTTCAAGCGCGGCAACGCTAGAGCTTCAGCAACCGCGCCGCGTTTCCCGCGAGCAGGAGTGTCTTTTCCGCCTCGCCCAGGCCGGCCCGGTCGATCTCCGAGAGTATTCCCCGCCAGCCGGGTTCATTCTCCGTCCGCGGAAAAAGCACTAGGGGATAGTCGGTGCCAAACAACACCTTGTCCGGCGGCACGACATCGAGCGCCGCGCGCCAGATCTTCTCATCGCTGACAAGCGGCGAGGCCGCGGTGTCGTACACGACGTTGGAAAGCCCGGCACGGACCGCCGGGTCCTTTTCGAGCAGGGACAGCCCTCCTCCCCAATGGGCGAGAATGAACGTCGTCAGGGGAAACCCCCGCGCCAGCCTCTGGAAATCCTCAAGCGGTGTTTCCACGCGGCCCGGATAATTGCGCCCCCGGGGATCGGTGACATGAAGATTAACCGGCAGGCCGTACTCGCCGGCAAGCTCCAGCGCAAGCGCGAGCACCGGGTCATCCATCCTGCAATTCTGCGAATGCGGCGACAGCTCCCCCAGCCCGCCGAATCCCGCCTCGCGCGCCCACCGGATCTCGTCCCGCACCGCCGCTTCGCCTGCGGACGGATGAAATGTCGCGAAAGCGGCGAGCCGGTCCGGATGCGCCTTGCGGCATTCCGCAAAGAACCGGTTCTGCCCGACGCACGTCTCCGCCTTCTCCCAATACCACCCCTGGAGCACCGCCATGTCCACCTGCTCGCGATCCATCTCGCGCAGCAGATGGTCGACCGTGGGAAAGGTCTGCACCGGGCGGCCGTCGCGCCGGCGGCGCGTGCAAAGCGCAGCCCAGTGCGGTTCGCCATGCGCCGCCGCCCATGCCGCCGGATCAAGTCCGACCTCGGGTGGATAGAGATGCACGTGGGCGTCGATGATGCGCATGGTGGCAAATCAGGGTTTGGCCCGAGGCGTCAATCTTCGCAGCCTCTGCGTTGTCTGATTGCGATCCAGCCTCGATGCGGCCACGTCGAGCACCAGCGATTCCCAAGCCGGCCCATCGGGTCCGGGATCAATCCCGTTCAGCCGAAGAAACACAATGGCAGCAGCCATGGCGGCAGGCTTGTTGCCATCACGAAAAGGATGATTACGGCAAAGATAAAATAGATAGGCGGCAGCCACTTCGATCAAATCTGCATAAGGGGACNNATCCCGCCAAACTCCTCAAGAACGGCGGCGTGAATTTCCGACACCTGCGTAACCGTCAGGTGCAGGCAATCGTCAGGGACGGGTTTCATCAGGCCAGGCGCGACAGGGTCTTGCGATAATCCTTCACGGTCTTCCGGATCACCGCCGTCACTTCCTCTGACGGAGGCTGGCCGCGAATCGGCGCCAGATAAATCGCTCCGCCCTCGTGGACGGTCAGATTCACCTGGTCCCCGACCTTGAGATGGGCGAGGTCCATCAGCGCAGCATCGAGCATGATGCCCTGCGAATTGCCGATCTTGGTGATGGTCTTGATCATGACGTAAAACATAGTTTGACATCCC
>PMKA01000144.1 GCA_003157575.1 Opitutia bacterium | reverse complement strand
AGCACGCAGTCGAACATGTCGACGCCGAGTGCGATCATCCGCAGCAATTGCGGCGGTGTGCCGAGCCCCATCGTGTACCGCGGCCTGTCCGCCGGCAGGTACGGCGTCGTGGCGCCCACCTGCTTCAGCATCTCCGGCTCGGGCTCGCCCACGCTCACGCCTCCGATGGCGTAACCCGGAAAATCGAGCGCCGCCAGGGACTGCGCTGCCTCGCGCCGGAGATCGTCGAACGTCGATCCCTGGACGATCGCAAACACATGGTGCCCCGCCGCCAGGAAACCGCTCTCCACGGCGGCGTCCAGACATGCGGCCGCCCACCGGCGGCTCCGCTCGACCGCGCGGGCGCAGACCTCGCGTTCGCAGGGCCACGGCGGGCATTCGTCCAGCACCATCGCCACATCCGCGCCCAGATTCCGCTGGATGCCCATGACTTCGCGGGGGCCCAGGAAAACGCTCGCGCCGTCCAGATGCGATTGGAACGCGATCCCGTCGTCGCGCACCTCGCGCAGCTTCGCCAGGCTGAAAACCTGGAACCCGCCGCTGTCGGTGAGGATCGGCCCGTCCCAGCCCATGAATTTGTGCAGCCCTCCAAGATCACGGATGAGATCCGACCCCGGCCGCAGGTTGAGGTGGTAGGTGTTGCCGAGGATGATCTGGGCTCCGATTTCGTGGAGGTGGACCGGCGTGACGGCCTTGACGGTTCCCTGCGTCCCCACCGGCATGAAGATCGGCGTATCCACAACTCCGTGAAGCGTGATCAGCCGCCCGGTTCGCGCCGCGGTGGCGGTGTCCGTCTTTAGAAGAGTGAAATGAGCCGGCATGAAGTGCCGCAGACTCGCCGCCGGGCTCCGCGAAGGCAAACGGTTTTGACGGGCCCGGGGGGTGGCGGCTGCGGCCCTGCGCGTAGGGCCGGACCTCGCGTCCGGGCCGTCGTGCCAAAATCCGTCGCCAGCTTTCGCCGAGGCTTTGGTCCGCCGCTTGCGGCGACCCTACAGGAAAGCACGAACGTAGGGCCGGCGCTCGCCGCCGGGCCTGAGAACCCGGGATCGATGAGCCCACGTGGTCCGCCATCGGCTTTCGCCGAGGTTTTGGTCCGCCGCAAGCGGCGACCCTACGGGATAGCACGTTCCGGCTCAGGCACACTCCCAGCGGACCACGCCGTCATCCGGCGTATCGGTCAGCGCAAGCCGCGTACGCAAATCCTCCCACACCGGCCGCGAGAACCGCGCGGACCGCCCGAGCAGCTCGCGCAGGGGCACGAGCACGAACGCCCGTTCCCACATGCGCGGGTGCGGCAGGACCAGCTCCGCATCGGCCCGTTCCTCGCCTTCATAAAGGAGCAGATCGAGATCCAGCGGACGCGGCCCCCAGCGCACCTCATGCGCGCGCCGCCGGCCCGCGGCGTCTTCCAGCGCGTGCAGAACAATCAGCAGCGGCCCGGGGCGCAGGCTTGTCTCGATTCCCACGACGAGGTTGAGAAACTTCGGCTGGTCCAGGACTCCCACGGGGGCCGTCGCGTACACAGCCGACGACTCCAGCGCACTAACGCCCGGAGTTGCCGCCAGCGCCGCCACTGCCCCGCTGATCGTCGCCCAACGGTCGCCGAGATTGGCTCCGACTCCGATGAACGCCTGCCGTGTCATATTCGCCATGTCAGTCACAGATTGGGCATTCGAACCTTGCCGACAACGTGGAGGGCGACGTCCGACAAAGACTCGCGACTCCTGTCGGAGCTCCCGCCGAGCCGCGCAGAAACTCCCTGTTTCGGCTCGGCAGTATTCTCGCTCTTCAAATACTCTCCGTTTCCTCCGTTGCCTCCTGTAAAATGGTATGGTTCTGGATGTGTTTTCGTCATGACTCAGGCGCCCGCCCGCACACGCCGAATCCGCACCACCAGCCCGCTGCTGGCAAAATCGACCGGCGGTCTGGGTTTCACAACCTCGACTCCGACCGCCTGCACCAGCGGAAACGCCCGGAGGATCTCCGCCGCCACCGCCTCCGCAAGCGCTTCCACGAGTTTCCGCGGCGGTCGCTCCATGACCCCGCGGACGACTTCCTGAACCGCGCGGTAGTCGACCGTCAGGCTGAGGTCGTCGGCGCGGCCGGCCACGTCCAGGGGGAATTCCAGGTGCACCGTGACCTCGAATTCCTGGCCGCGCGCCACCTCCTCAGGCAGGACGCCATGATGGGCGAAAAAACGCAGCCGCGAGAGTGTGAGCGTGTCAGAAGTCATCAGGATTTCCAATCGAGACCGGCCCTGATCGCATCGGTCATCCGCACAAAACGCAACATCGCGGCCACGTCATGGACGCGCACCATGCTGCACCCCTGCTGAATTCCCCAGACGACCGTTGCGCCGGTGCCTTCAAGCCGGTCGCTCGCCGGCGCATCCAACACCAGGCCGATGGTCGACTTCCGCGAAGTCCCGAGCAGCACCGGATGCCCGAGCGCAACGATCCGGTCGAGACGCTTGAGCACTTCGAGATTTTGCAACGGGTCCTTCGCGAAGCCGAATCCCGGGTCGAGCCAGATCTGATGCTCGGGAACGCCGGCGGCCTGCGTCACCGCGATGCTCAGGCGCAGATCGAGCAGCAGGTCCGGCCAGAAATCGGCGTAATCCCGGTCGGGCCGGTTGTGCATCAAGACGACAGGACAACGCAGCGCGGCGACGGCCTCCGCCATCGGCGAACGCGGCCGGTCCGTGCCCGCTTCACCCGCCTCCAAATCCACTTCGCACCGGCGCCGTTCCCCGGCCGTCCATCCATGCAACGCCCCCCAGATGTCGTTCACGATGTCCGCCCCGGACTTCACCGCCGCCGCCGCCACTTCCGCCTTGTAGGTGTCGATCGAGATCGGGGCGTCCGGAAACGTTGTGCGCAGCGCGGCCAGTGCTGGCAGCACGCGATCGCATTCCTGTGGCGCGCTGACCGCTGCTGCGCCCGGACGGGTCGACTCGCCGCCCACGTCGAGCACGTCAGCTCCGGCCCCGAGCATCGCTCCGGCGCGGTCCACGACCGCCTGCAGCGACGGCAACCGTCCTCCATCGGAAAACGAATCCGGTGTGACGTTCAGCACGCCCATGATGAGAGTGCGCCAGCCCACGGCTGGCAGCGGACGGCCGTGCGGGCTCTGCCAGACAGGCAACTGGACGGATTCGGTGGATGACACGCTCCAAAACCAGTCGCATTCCGCGCCCCCGCTGGCAATCCAAACCATTCTACAGGAGGCCGCAGAGGAAGCAGAGGCCGACCCTGCAGGATGGAATCCCATCTGTAGCCCGCTTTTCCGGTGTTACCCGACCCAGGAGAACGCGACCCTGCCATGACCAGAAATCCCGATGTGCTATCGTGCATCTCATCCGAGATGCCGTGGAGCGGCTTCCCATCGCCAACTTCCGGCAACATTTTTCCGGCTGCAACGTCATAGGTGGATAGAATATGACTGCTCCACTGCGCTCGCTCGAACGCGGCCATCGGGTTGGATTCCTCACCTGCGCCGCCCTGATTCTCATGACTGCCGGCTGCCTGGGCGAACATGGTCACGGCCGGCGGGACGGACGGGATGAGCCTCCGATGCCGCCCGTCACTCCGATGGCCGGATCTGAGGCGTTCTTCGACGGCCGGTTGGTCGCGGAGATCAATGTCGTCCCGCTGTCGATGAGACGACCTGACAAAGAGGACGGAAAAGCCGATGGGAATGCAGCAAAAGGCCGTGGGCTTACCGGCGATGTGCAGGCCAATGGCAACAACCGGGGCACCAACGTCGGCGGTGGCCTCGGCTACGACTTCGGCGGCACCAATCTCGGCCTCGGCCTGGGCGGAGGAGGCCTCGGACTGACCGGCGGCATCGGCGGAGCCGGAGGAGGAGGCCAAGGCGGCGGCGATGGGCATGGCGGTGGCGGCGAACCTTCTCGGGAGGGTGGACGCGGCGTTCCTCCAATGTTGTTGGGCGGCACGGGCTCCATTGCGGTCATCCACCTGCGCTTCACCAATCTGGGCAAGGACCGCCTGGAGTTCCGCGTCGTGGATTTTCGCTCTCCGATCGGCAACTTCGTCGTGCGGCCTGAGAAACTCGCACTTGACCCCGGTCAATGGACCGAGACCGATCCGATGAGCTCCCAGATGGACGGATGGCTCACAGAGACCGAGGTCAGACTGGTGCTTCGCACTTCCGAAAAGACCGAGACAAAAACCGTCATTCTCCGTGCCAGATCGGCCCCCGTCAGCAGCGCCGGCGGCAAGCCTGAACAGCCTTCCAATAATGTTCAGGACCGGGCGGCTGCGGATTCCCCGACGCCGTAGTCCGGCGGCCGATCGGGTTGCGGCCTCCCTCATGCACCGCCAGGTTCCCCGCACTTGACCCCTGCCCCGTCCTGTGGGTAAATGCAGCCGTGCTTCTGGTCATCGACAACTTCGATTCGTTCACCTTCAACCTGGTCCAGTATTTCGGCCAGCTGGGCGTCGAACAGCGCGTGTTTCGCAACAACGAGATCACTCCGGAGCAGGCGCTCGCGCTCAACCCCGACCGCGTGCTGCTCTCGCCCGGACCGTGCTCCCCGGCCGAAGCCGGCGTGACGCTCGACATCATCAGGACATTCGCCGGGAAGAAGCCCATTCTGGGCGTGTGCCTCGGCCACCAGGCCATCGGCCACTATTTCGGCGGACGGGTCGTGCGCGCCGGGCGGCTCATGCATGGCAAGACCTCGCCCATCCTCCACCAGGGCGCCGGCCTGTTCAAGGGCCTGCCCTCGCCGTTCCGGGCGACCCGCTACCATTCGCTGCTCGTCGAGCGAGCCTCGTTTCCCGGCTGCCTGGAAATCACCGCCGAAACGGCCGAGGGCGAGATCATGGGCCTGCAGCACAGGACGCTTCCGATCTGGGGCGTCCAGTTCCACCCGGAGTCCATCGCCTCCGAAAGCGGGATGAACCTTCTGAAAAACTTCCTGGCGCTCAATTGACGGCATCCCCGCGCCGATCCTTTCCCCATGCGCTGTCCGAAATGCACTTCGATTGAGGACAAGGTGATCGACTCCCGCATCAGCAAGGAGGGAAACACGATCCGCCGGCGCCGCGAATGCCTCGAATGCGGCCTGCGCTTCACGACGATCGAGAACCTCGTGCGCGACGGCATCGTGGTGATCAAACGCGACGGCCGCCGCGAGGAATTCGACCGCGAGAAACTCCTGCACGCCATCCGCGCCGCCTGTCACAAGCGCCCGGTCGACCTTGAGCAGATCACCATGATCGTGGACGACATCCTCGACGCGCTGGAGGCCCAGTATGAGCGCGAATTCCCGAGCCGCGTCATCGGCGAGGAGGTCATGCGGCACCTGCGGCGGATCGACCAGGTCGCCTACGTCCGCTTCGCGAGCGTGTACAAGGAATTCCGCGACGTCTCGGAATTCATGGACGAGATCAACAGCCTCGGAAAGCCCAAGAAATGACCTGCAGCGAGGACCTTCGCCGGCTCCATTTCATCAACGCTCTTTTCGCCGGTCTGACCGGGAACGATCTCTACCTCGCGCAGCAGATCCAGTCGGCCATCACAACGAGCCTCGCGGAGGCGGAAAACCGGCCCCCGTCGGACCCGGCCTTCACCGCCGCCGCCGGCCGGCTGCTTGAGAAGCTGCTCGCCGGGCAGGAGGACCACGGTTTCTTCCACTGGGACGCCGCCGAATCCACCGCCGACGCCACACCTCTCTTCACCCGCGAGAAGGTGATGGCGGGCCTCAGGAGCCTCGCGCGTTTCCGCGAGGCGACCCTGCTCGTCACCAACCTCCGGCCGGCGCACTGCCCGCCCGACCGCCGGTGGACGGCCCGCCGGCAGCGCGAGTACGACGAGACGCTCGCGCTCATCCGCGACCTCGCCGCCGCCCGCACCCGGCCCAGCGCGAATCTAAATATTTTCTTTCTATAGATTTTTTCTTTTACAGGAGGAAACGGAGGCAACAGAGAGGTGCATGCACCCACTCTATTGTCAGGCGAATGCCCTCACCGGATCGATCATCGCGGCCGCCATCGAGGTCCATCGCGACAAAGGCCCCGGCCTTGTGGAATCGATCTATGAGTGGCGTCTGATACGCGAACTCGACCTTCGCGATCTCACGACTGCGAACCAGAGACTCGTCACCATTTCCTACAAAGGATTCACCCGCGAAGAGCCTCTCCGTTTTGACGTGCTCGTGGAAGACTGCGTCCTAATTGAGGCTAAGTCCGTTGAGCGCGTTCTGCCCGTCCACAAAGCGCAGCTATTAAGTTACATGAAGCTCCTCAACGTGCCAGTTGGCCTTCTCATCAATTTCAACGTCCCCCGACTCGTCGACGGCGTCTCCAGGTTGATGCTCCCCGGTGCCAACCTGCAGGCTCTCCGTTGACTCCGTTCCCTCCTGTAAAAAGATCTGCCGTGAATTTATGCCGCCGGGCGCCGACTTGTGATCCTCTGCTCCCTCCTGTAAAATGGATTGGATTCCGCAGCGGTTCCGCCACGCTGGGAATGTTCCAGCTGGGTCGCCTCTCCGTTGACTCCGTTCCCTCCTGTAAAACCCACTTCCCATGCCAAAGACCATCTTCCAACGCATCATCGACCGCGAGATTCCCGCCAAGATCGAGCATGAGGACGACCGCTGCATCGTCATCCACGACATCCAGCCGCAGGCCCCCGTGCACCTGCTCATCATCCCAAAGCAGCTCATCGCCCGGGCGACCGATGCCACCGCCGCCGACGAGGCCGTCCTCGGCCACCTGATCGTCACCGCGGGCGCGATGGCGAAAAAGCTCGGCCTAGAAAACGGGTACCGCCTCGTCATCAACAGCGGCCCCGACGCCTGCGAGAGCGTGCCCCAACTGCACGTCCACATGCTCGCCCGCCGCCAGATGGCCTGGCCGCCAGGCTAGGATCTGCGGCGCAGCGCCGCAGATCCTTGGCAAAATGGCTGTGCCATTTTGGTCTCGGACCGCGGAGGGATTGTCCCAGCTTCCGAGCGGGGATTTCAGCAGGCGTGCGTGTCTCGCCCACGTGATGATTGTCGTCGGACACCGGAGTTCGATGAACGCCGCCGATTCTTCCCGGAGGGCGCTGCGCCACTGACCGCGCGGAGGGCGAAGCCCGATGCGCGGTCAGCGGGCCTCGAAGGCGCCGTCGACCCGCTTCACGACCAGCCGCTTCAATTCGAGCAGCATGAGCGTTGCGCCAAGCTCGTGCGCCGGCATCTGCGTGAGGCCCACCAGCGCATCGATGTTCAGGATCGAACCGCCCCGGAAACATTCGAGGACGCGCTGCTCCGCCTCGCCCAGGCCTCCCGGCGAGGCCGCATCCGCCTTTCCCGTTGCCACCGGCGACGGCCGCATTCCATCCAGGTAGTTCAGCTCCGAGAGAATGTCGTCCACTCCCGTGAGCAACGTCGCCCCGTCGCGGATGAGCTGGTGGCATCCCCTGCTGGAAGGCTGGTCGATCCGGCCGGGCACGGCAAAGATGAGCTTGCCGTGTTCCCCGGCAAAGCGTGCCGTGATCATCGCGCCCCCGTCGACATCGCTTTCCACGACGACCACCGCCTCGCAGATGCCCGACACGATGCGGTTGCGCATGGCGAACGACTGCCGGACGGCGCGGCGGCCAAAGGGAAAATCCGAAAGAACTGCCACGGTCTCGGAAATTCTACGGTAGAGATCGAGATTCTCGGGCGGATAGATGAGGTCGAGTCCGGTGCCC
>PMKA01000068.1 GCA_003157575.1 Opitutia bacterium | reverse complement strand
GGATCGCCGGCGAGCGCCCAGGTTTGCTGGCTGTCACCTTGCGCGCGGATGACGCCGTTTTCGACGGCCCAGCGGTCATGCGTGAACTTCCATCTGTCCGCTTTCTTGAGGAGGTCGTCGGAAGAGAGCTTCCGGCCGTCAGGACCGGCGACGACGATGTCGGTGTATTCGACACGTGTCCCATAGGAACCCACGCCGAAGAGGCCGCGCGGATTAGGATCCTCGGGTTTCACGACCTGAGGGACGTCGAGAGTGACCGGCACGACGATGTTGCCTTTGTTCTGTCCAAACAAGGCCAGCACGTGGTAACTCGGCGAGCCGAAGGCGCTGAGGGCGTTGTAACCGATGAGATTGGTGCTCCATTGCCAGCCCCGCGGATGACCCTTCGCCGGGTCCTCGGCGTTCACGTTCGCGAAGAGCGGCGCGTAGCATTCCATGAGGACGTCGTCTGAATTGCGCTCGAGGCCCATCACGAAGACGGCATCGGTGAGCGCGGACATGAGGTTCGGCGTGGGCGAGCCGCCCTGAGTGGCCCATTCGCCCATGAAGACCTTGATCCCGTCGGCCTTGCGGCCATCGGGATTTCCGGAACCCGGGTCGTAGCGATTCCACTGCCGCAGCATGGAGGAGGAGCTGGCGTACAGGTGGTCGTCGACGAGGTCGGGCTTGATACTCGTGACCGGCGTCGTGGCGATGATCTTGAGCTGCGGATATTTCTCGCGGATAGCCTTCGCCATCTGGGCAAAGCGGCCTTCGTAGCTGCCCGAACGGTCGAAGAAATCCTCGTTGCCGATCTCAACATATTTTAGCGCAAACGGCTCCGGGAACCCGTCGGCGGCGCGGCGTTCGCCCCACCCGCTGTCGGCCGGCCCCATGACATACTCGATCTCTTCGAGCGCCTCCTGAGTATAGAGATCCATCTCCGGACTGCCGGGACGGGAGTAGTCGCCGTTGAGTGTGTACCCGGCGAAGAGAGCGAGCACGGGCTCGGCGCCGAGCTGCTTGCACCAAAGCAAATACTCCGGCAGGCCGAAGCCGTCGCTGCTGCGGTAGCTCCAGCATCCCTGGTGACCGGGACGCTGGNNCGGCGGGCCCGATCATCCTCTTCCAGGCGAAACGATCGGCAAAGCGGCTGCCCTCGGCATAGTTGCCGCCGGGCAGACGAATGAATGCCGGGTGCATGTCCGCCAACAGCTTCATGATATCGGGCCGCAGCCCGTTCGGCACGTCCCGATAGGTCGGCGGGAAAAGCGAGANNAGCGAGACGAAGCTGAAGTCGATGCTGCCCGTGCCGCTCGCAGAAAGGACGAAGCGGGCGTCGGCGGTCGTCGGCGCGTCGGTGGGTGTTGTGAGGGTGAGTGTGTATTTCTGCCACGTGCCAGTGAGCGGAGGCGTCTCAGCCCTGGCGACGGTCCGGTCGCCGGCGTCGGTGAGCAGGGAAGCGGTGACGGCGCCCCTGAAGCCGTCGTTGGCCCGCGCATAGAAGGTCGCGGTGTACTCCGTGGCCGGCTTCACCGGGATGCCCCAGTAGCCGTTGTTGGAGATGCCGCCGGTGCCCCCGGATAGCGTGAGCCTGAGGTTGACCGGCAGCGCCGCGTTGACGGGATCGATCTGGTCGGTCGCCGCGCTGGCGGAACCGACCACCGACCAGTGCGGCGGAACAGCGCCAATCGACGGCTTTTGATCGCGGCCTGCAAAGCCGGCGGGCGGATCCTGGAATGAGCGATTGCGGATAAGCTCTGCAAAGAGGCCACCATCGTAGCTGTAGTTGATCTCCTCGGTCATCAGACCGTAAAAGCTCGCCGGAATCGCGGGACCGGGAGCGCCGAGGTCGATCTCAAGTTTGGCCGGCGCGGCCGGGCTCGCGACTGCGGCAAGGGCAATCCAGTTCACTGCGCATAGCATCGTTTTGGTTCCTGAGATCTTCATTTTTGGGGATGGTAAAGGGCGTTCCATTCAAAGGGCGCGTTGGCATTTGGGAAAACGGGTGAAGTTTATCGCTGAGCTTGCGCGGTGTCGGGGCGGAGCAGGCGCACGTCATAAACACCGCCGGCCAGCCATTGCTTCGCGACGAACTTGATCGTCACGCGGCCGTCGGGCGCAGACGCGAGGACAGCGGCGGGGAGCGGGTACGATTTTTCAACGAACTCGCCGGGTTTTTCGGCGACGAGATTCTGGGTGGCGATCAGGGTGTCATTTGCGAAGATGTCAAAAATCCGGTCGGAATCGTCACCCGAGTACGTGACAGCGAGAACGGCGGATTTCTCGCCACGGGTGCTGAGTGTATATTGAAGCTGGCGGCCGTGGCGCCAATGGCGGCCGTTGTGGATGCCGGTTTCGGTGTCCAGACCTTGGAAGGCGTGTTCGACTTCCGGTTGCTGTTCGCCCGGCGTGACCCAGTCGAGCGTGGCCGCTTCCCGGGCGGCGCGGGCGCGCTCGTCCGCAGCGAGCCGTTCTTTGCGGGCCGCGACGGCCTCGCGGGTCGTGACCTCCCAATACATCTGATAACGGGAGTCATGCAGGCGGAAAAACGGGATCAGATCCAGGCCGTCCGGCGCCGGAGGTTCGACGACGCCGACGAACCGGAAATGCAGGGGACCGGCAGCCCGGTCGGGCACAACCTTGGAAGGGATCGCGTCGGCTGTGGTCAGCAGCACGGGCGCCTTGTCGAGCGGCACCTCCGGTCCCGCGGCCACGTGCGCCATCCGGGAGTCGTCCGCGCGCAGACCTGTCAGCTCCCAAGTACCGGCCGGATGGGCCAGCACGATCGGGCCGTGCAGGATCGCATACCAGGGAGAGCCGTCCGGCAGACCTTCCACGGAGGTATGCATGGGCATTGCGATATCCACCTTGTCGCCATCCTGCCACTCGCGGCGTACAGTGACGTAGGAGGAAGGCGGCGTCGTGACGGCTATCGGAGTGCCATTTACCTTTACGGTGAATGAGCCGGACGCGACCCAGCCGGGTTCGCGAAAGAAAAGAGCGAAGGTCTGCGGCCGGTCGAGCTTCAGCGTAAGACGGCTGCTCTCTTCATCGGGAAAGGCGGTGTCCTGCCGCAACGTCAGCCCGAACCGGGAATCCTTCAGTTCGGAGGCGATGAAGAGGTTGACGTAAATACCGTCACTGGCCCGCGCATAGATGAACTGCCCGTATTTGCCGGGATTTTCCATGCCGGTGCCAACGCAGCACCAGAAACTCTCGTCCGGAACCGAATAGACCCGGTAATGGTCGGGGCGGATCGGCGTGAAATACACATAGCCCGGGTGGGTGGGATTGATGGAGGCGAGGATGTGGTTGTAAAGGGCGCGCTCGAAAAAGTCGGCGTAGGCGGCGCTCGGCGCGCTGGCGAAAAGCTCCTCCGTGAGCTTGAGCATGTTGTAGGTATTGCATGTTTCGGGGCCTTCCCGGTGCAACAGCATGCCGTGGAAATCGTGTGGATCGTTGAAATGTTCGGACACGCTGTCTCCGCCAAAGGCCACGGAGCGATTTTTTGTGACAGTTTCCCAGAAGAAACGTGCGCCCGAGTCGTCCGCCTTGTCACCGGTCAACGTGGCGATGCGCTCGAGGCCGACGACTTTCGGGATCTGGGTGTTGGCGTGTTTGCCGGTGAGCTGATCCTGATGCCGGATGAGCGGATCGAGGACGGCACGGTGGTTGAAGCGCTGCGCGGTCGCGAGATATTTCCGGTCGCCGGTGATCGCGTAGATGTCGGCCATCACCTCGTTCATGCCGCCATGCTCCTGGTTGAGCATTTGCTGCATCTGCTCGTCGCTCAGGTGGGAAGTGAGGATGACGCACCAATCACCCAAGCGCACCAGCACGTCGCGCGCCTGGGTGTTGCCCGCTTCACGATAGGCGTCGCGCAATCCGGCGAATGTCTTGTGGAGGTTATACCAGGGCACCCACTTTTTGTTGATCGCCTGGATGTCGCCACCGGCGACCG
>PMKA01000102.1 GCA_003157575.1 Opitutia bacterium | reverse complement strand
AATCAGGCCTGAGAAAGGGATCGGCAGCGAGTTCTCTGCTTCGGTCCAGCAATACGCGCTGCCGGCTTTTTGACAAAGAGACAAAGAAGGCGACAGCCGCTTCGGAAAATACCGGGCGATAAGAAGGCACGTTAGGAACGACGCATCCGGGCTTCGAGCTCTTCGATCGAAACCTGCTTTCCGGCTTGCATGTCCCTGATTCGCTTTGCGGTGGCGCGCTTCCAGGCGGGGGTGTCACGCTTCAGGCGCAGGAGATAGATATGGATTTCCTTCCTCTGGCGTGGGGAAAGACGGGAGATCCTCTGCTTTAGCTCGAGCACGCTCATGGCCGTAGGGTAGGTTGATCGGAGGTGACGTCAAGTTGCGCTTCTGCGCCTGTCTTTGGCCGGACGATCAAGGCCTGCCATGAGGCTGGCGGAGGCCGACCTGCCCTCCATAGCTTCAGCGACGGAGGGACCCGTACGCCGGGTGGCTTCGCCCTTCGTAGCGTCCCGCGAAGGAGGGTGTGGGCTGCTGCTGCTAATCACCGCCGGCTGCACGACTGGGCGCAGGTTTCATTGGTTTTCGAAATCAGTGCGAAGCCGGCCTTCTGGGTCACCTCTTGCGCGTGGGTCAGGAATCTGCACGCGTCGCCATCCGGTGGCGCGCAACGAAAATAGATCTGGATCTTCATTCTTTTCCCCTTCGCGGCGGGATAGACCTCATAGACTTCTCCGGGCCGATCCGAAGGGGCCGATCCGAAGGGGTCGAACTTTGCATTTTGTCATTCTGTTGGATCGGCCGTCCTTCGGATCAACCTCGAGCAATCCACTCGATGACCTCGCCGGTCGATGCCCCGGCCGGTGTTGGCGCTCCGAACCCGCTGGACGGGTGAGCGGCTCCGCTCCGGAAAATTCCGTCTTGGTGGGGGCTGTCTGCACGGACTGCCGCTCGCTGTGCCGATCCGGGTGTGACGCTGGTGCTGCGGACTCCCTGCTCCGTGATGTCGTGCGACAAACTCACGCGCGATTTTGGTCTGCGTCCGCCCGACTGGCGCGACAGTCTGATCCAGGTGCTGCAGAAATAATGGGCGTCCCGATCAAGCGCGATTGAACCGCGAAGGCCGCCAAAACTCGCGAAGTTGACCGATCCATCCCGGCAACCATCCGGACCTCGAATCGAAACGGAAAAGCATCACACAACACTGACCTTCGCGGCTTCGCACGAGACGCCTCCGCCGTTCGCTCCGTTTCCTGCTGTAAAACAACGCTTCAGACGCTGCGGTCCGGACACGAGGTCCGACCCTACGGGAATTTTTCACAGGAGCTCGCGGAGAGAGCGGAGGAAGCGCGAAACAGCTATCAGCCCCGGACTCTTCTACAGGAGGTAACGGAGAGAACGGAGGGGCGGAAGGTCTCTGCGATCTCTGCGGCCTCCTGTAAAATCCGAGCGCCGGGATCCACTCGCCGAGAGCTACTCGCTCACGTTCTTGAGCCACTCGCTCACGCTCGCAGCCACACTTGCGGTCCACTCGCAAAGCCCTGAGCTCGTAGAAGGGCTCACACCTGTGCGCCGGGTCCACGATTTGGGTTGAATGCGGGGGCTCCGTGATTGTTGCTTTGCCTGCCTGGATGCCCCCTCCGCTCAAAGTCGTCTTCATGGGATCGGATCCCATCGCCCTGCCGCTCCTCGACTGGCTGGCCGGCGACGGTCGTTCGCTTGCATCGATCGCGGCCGTCTTCACACAGCCCGACCGCCCGTCCGGCCGCGGGCAGAAGACCGCGCCTGGACCGATCAAACAATGGGCGGAGGCGCATGGCGTGGTCGTCCGGCAGCCGGCGAAGCTGACGCCGGACGAACGCGTCTGGCTGGCCGCGCAGCAGGCGGACCTGGCCCTCGTGATGGCGTACGGGCACATCCTCAGGGACGATTTCATCGGCACGCCGCGCCTTGGAACGCTCAACCTGCACGCGTCGATCCTTCCCCGATATCGCGGCGCCTCGCCGATCCAGACTGCAGTTGCGATGGGCGAAGCGGAGACGGGGATCACGCTTATGCGCGTGGTTCGCCGGCTCGACGCCGGGCCTGTCGGCGATCTTGCGCGGGTGCCCATTGCGCCGCTCGACACGGCGGCGGACGTCGAGCGCGGGCTCGCGCGGGCGTGCGTGACGCTGCTGGCGCGGGCGCTGCCCGCGCTTCAGGCGGGGACGCTTGAATTTGTCGCCCAGGACGAGGCCCGGGCGACCTGCTGCCGGCGACTGGCGAAGGAAGACGGGCGGCTCGATTTTGCCGCATCCGCCAGGACGCTCGCAGCCAGGATCAACGGACTGTTTCCCTGGCCCTGTTGCGCTGTGGAGGCCGGCGGCGTGCCCATCAAGCTCGGGCTCGCAGATGTCGCTGCGGCGGGCGAAGGCGGATCGGCGGCGTCGAACGGCCGGGCCGGCCGGCAGGCAGGCGAGGTTGTCGGAGCGGATGGCGACGGACTGCTTGTCGCGACCGGCGAGGGGATGCTCAGGCTGCGGAAGTTGCAGCGGCCTGGCGGGCGCATGTTGCCGGCGGCGGAATTTCTGCGCGGGTTTCCGGTTCCGCCCGGGACGCGTCTGCCGTCGGCGCCGATGACGCGGCTGGTTGCGGGCCAGCCTTTTTTGCGGGACTGATTCACTCTTCTCAGGAGCGTTTTGAATCCGTTCGTAGGGGCGCTCTGCTGGCCCGCAGAGCACCTATGCCCATGGCCGAGATAGCGACCCGCCTTCGCCAAGCCGGATGGGGCTCAGCCGTCACACAAGTACATCGAAAGCGAGACCAGGTGGGCGGCGCAGCAGAAACGGGCCAAGCTTTTTGAGCCCCGAATCGGTCTTGTTTTCTCGGTCAGATTGGCCATCCTTGTTTCATGTCGCTCAAGCCTGCCACCGTTGAGATTCCGCTTACCACGGATCAGCATGGCGTCGTACGGGTCGGCGGCGCGCGTGTTACGATCGATAGTGTCGTGACTGCGTTTCGGACCGGAGCGACTGCGGAAGAGATTGCGCAGCAGTTTCCGACGCTGGGCTTGGCTGACATTTACCAAGTCGTTGCTTATTATCTCAGTCACACTGGCGAGGTGGACGCCTACCTGGCAGACCGGGAGAAGGACGCCGCCAGTCTGCGTCTCGTGATCGAGAGCGATTTCGATCCGCGCGGGTTGCGCGCCCGGCTCCTTGCCCGTCGCCGCATCGCCGCGGGTTAGTCATGCTTCGGCTGCTTGCGGACGAGAACCTCAACCACGATCTGGTTCGTGGTGTCCTCCGGCGCCATCCGGCTTTGGACTTGGTGCGTGTTCAGGATGTCGGCCTCCTCGAGTTTGATGATCCGGCGATCTTGGAATGGGCGGCGCGCGAGTGTCGACTGGTCCTGACTCATGACGCCAACACGATGCCTGCCTTTGCTTTCGAACGGATTCGTCGCGAGCAGGCGATGCCAGGGATGTTTGTGGTGAACCAGCGCGCTGCCCTTGCAACGGTCATAGACGATCTCTTGATACTGGCGGAATTCAGCGGGACCGAAGAGTGGAACGCCCGGGTGATCTTCTTGCCCCTCCAATGATCCATTGAGAAGCCTTCCCGGCTTTCGCTTGTTTTTGCGGACGTTTTTCCCAATGCTTCCGCGCATATGCCGCACCACACCTGTTTCCGTTGTGTTGCCGGACTGGTCGCCGCGCTCGTTCTCAGTTCCTTCCGGCTCGGCGCGCAGCCCGCTCCGGGGGCGTTTGAGGTGGCCAGCCTTCGCGAGGAGGTGCGGCTCCTCAACCAGCGCCTGAACGAGCTCACGCTCCGCATGGAGCAGCTCGAGCATGCGAACGGCGACCTCCAGGCGAAGGCCGGCCAGAATTACGTCACCCTTGCGCAGCTGAATGAAGCCGTTGCCGACACGCAGAGGACCATGCAGGCCGCCCTGAAGGACCAGCGGCGCGAAACGCTCCAGGTGGTGAGCGGGCAGATCGACAAGCTGGCGAACGAGACGCAGGCGGCGATCAACGCCCTGGCGAAGGGCTCCGGGGCGCGGCCCGCGGCGGCCACCACGCCGGCGTTTTCGGACGATTATCCCAAGGAAGGCGTCTCCTACACGGTCCAGAGGGGCGACACGCTTTCCGGCATCGCCCACAAGCTGAATTCCCGGACGCAGGACATCATCAACGCGAACAAGATCGCCGATCCCGCCCGTTTGCAGGCCGGGCAGACGCTGTTCATCCCGCAGCAGAACGCCACGCAGCAGAAATAACCATTCCCCCATGGCATTACCAAAATCCAGACTCGGACGCGGCCTCGGAGCCCTGATCGCCAGCGGCGCGACCGCGGCGGCGAAAAACGAAACGAAGGCCCCGGCGAATCCGCCGGCGGCCCCCGCGCCGGGTTTCCAGGAGGTGCCGGTCAATCTGGTCGAGCCGAGCCCGTATCAGCCGCGCAAGGACATCCATCCCGAGCAGCTCCAGGAGCTCGCGGAGAGCATCCGGGCGGAGGGGCTGCTCCAGCCGATCGTGGTGCGCAAGGTGGGCGAGAAGTTCCAGCTGATCGCCGGCGAGCGTCGCTGGCGCGCCTTCCAGTCGCTGAAGCTCAAGACCATCCCGGCCCGCATCCTCGAGGCGAGCAACGCGTCCTCCGCGGCGCTGACGCTGATCGAGAACCTGCAGCGCGAGGGGCTGAACCCGATCGAGGAGGCCTACGGCTACGCGAGCCTCATCCGCGATTTCGACCTCACCCAGGAACAGACCTCCGAGCGGGTGGGCAAGGGCAGGGCCACGGTGGCGAACTCGCTCCGCCTGCTTTCGCTCGACCCGGAGATCCAGGGCTATCTGGGCAAGGGATTGATCAGCGCGGGCCACGCCAAGGTGCTGCTCGGTCTGGAGGACGCCTCGCGGCGCGCGATCCTGGCCCGCCGGGTCATCGAGGAGGGCCTGAGCGTGCGGGTGCTTGAGAAGGTCGCGCAAAGCCATCCCTCGGCTGTTGCCGGCACCGGCAAGGGCCGGGCGGTGCCGCCCGCCGAGGCCGCGGCGGTCGCTGACATCCAGAAGCGCCTGACGACGCACCTCGGGGCGCGCGTGTCCCTCCAGCACACGCCGAAGCGCGGGCGGATCGTGATCGAATACGCGGGGAACAACGATTTGCAGCGGATACTGGAGAAGATCGGACTTCAGGGATAAGGTTCCCCCTGGATGAGTGTCGCGGAAACTGTCAGAGAGACCCTTTCGGACGCCCAGGTGCTGCGGGCGAAGATGTTCAGGATCGGCTTCCCGTGTGTCGCGGAGTTCCGGAACTATAGCTGGAAACGCTTTCGCGCGGACATCGTTGCGGGGGCGACGCTGACGCTGGTCTCCGTGCCCCAGGCGATCGGCTTTGCGCTGATCCTGGGCCTGCCGCCGATGCCCGTGATCGTCTCGGTGGTGGTCGGCGGTTTCTTCAGCNNCGACGACGTCGGTCTGCCTGATCATCGCGGCAACGATCACGGCCAACACGAACCTCGGACTTCATCCGCTGGCGCTGGCGGCCTACCTGGCCTTCCTGATCGGCCTGGCGCAATTTCTGGCCGGGCTGCTCAACTTCGGCGAAGTCACGAAGTTCATATCGCGGTCCGTCGTCATCGGATACTCGACGGCGATCGGCGTGCTCCTCATCACGAGCCAGTTCCCCAACCTGATGGGCTTTCATGTGCCGGCCGGCGAAGGTTTCGTGGCGGTCCTGACGAAGGTTGCGGGTGCGGCCCTCGACGGCGCCTTCTCCTGGTGGGCGATCGGCATCGGCTTGCTGACCCTGGCGATTTTCGAGGCGATCAGGCGCTGGCGCCAGTCGTGGCCGGAGGCCCTGATCGGCCTCGCGGTGCTGGGCCTGGCCGCAAAGTTCTTCGCGTTCCTGGTCGCCCGCGACCACATCTTCGGACTCACCGCGGTGCCATTCAAGATGGTGCAGGACGAGGGGGCGCTGATGGCGGTGATCCCCAGGCTGGAGCGCCTGCCGTCGATCGGCACCCAGCTGGCTGTGTTGACGCAGCTTTCCAGCACGGTGATCGCGATCGCGATCATCGGGATGCNNGGAACTCCTGGGCATGGGGGTGGGGAACATCGCGTGCGGGCTTTTCGGCGTGCCCCCCGGATCGTCGTCGTTCACCCGGTCGGCGGTGAACTATCAGAGCGGCGCCACCTCGCAGCTGTCGTCCATCCTAAGCAGCGTCGTGGTGCTGTTGATCCTGTTCCTTGTCACGCCCGTCTTCAATTACATCCCGATCGCGGCCCTCGCGGCGCATCTGATGCGCGTGGGTCTCCGCCTGATCAACCGGACGCAGATCCGGGTGGCCCTCCGCTCGACCCGGTCCGACGCGGTGGTGTTTGCCGTCACGCTGGTCGCCGCGCTTTTCTTCAGGCTGGAGACGGCGATTTACGTGGGCATCGGCGTCGCGCTGGTGCTGTTCCTGCAGAAGACCAGCACGCCGTCCCTCGTGGAATACGCCTTCAACGAAAGCGGCCAGCTTGCCGAGCTGCCGGACTCCACCGCGCGCGCGAATCCGCAGATATCGATCGTCCACGTCGAGGGAGAACTGTATTTTGGCGCCGCCGACCTGTTCCAGGAGGAGGTCCGCCGCCTCGGGGAGGATGTGCGAATCCGCGTTTTCATCCTGCGCATGAAGAACGCCCGCCACCTCGACGCGTCGACGGTCATGGCGATGGAGAATCTGCACGATTATCTGCGCCGGAACGACCGCCACATGCTCATCAGCGGCTGCAACGCCGACGTGATGAAAGTCCTCAAGGCCAGCGGTGCGCTCGCGCAGATCGGCCCGGAGAACGTGTTTCCGGCCGAGGCCAACCTCACGATGAGCACAAAGCGGGCGCTGAAGCGCGCCACCGAACTCCTGCACACCCGCAAGGCCGACGTGCGCCTCTTCTACAACAAGAAACGGGAGAAGGCGTCCGACGTGCCCGTCCCCCCCGGCAACAACCCGTCGCCGGACGACTACGTGATCTAGGAGGCTGCCGGGCTTCGCCCTCAAAAACCTCGTGGTCGCGGCGCAAAATCGCCGACCGAACCTCTCCCCGGCCGAAAGACCGGGCTGGCGTCGTCAAAAAACGACTCCGACTCGTTTTTCCTCCGGCCTCCGCCCCCGCTAACTGTTTTTTGGCCTCACGCACTGCTACGCATATGTCCGTCCCAAATGGCGCCAGCCATTTGCCAAGGAGCACGGAGGACGAAGTCCGACGGGCTCCTTGGTTGACATTGACCGCCGGAGCCTGTTCTCATGCGCCCTTTATGATCCCGGTGTTTATCGGCATTGGCACTTTTCTGCTCATTCTGGTCGCGATCACCCTCATCCTGGTGGTGCTTGCGCAGCGCGCCAAATCGGACGGCGGTCTGGCGGGCATGGGCGGCGGCATGATGGAGTCGGCCTTCGGGCCTGACACGAGCAACGTCCTGAGCAAGTTCACGATCCGCGCCACCATCGTGTTCTTCGTCCTGAGCTTCCTGCTTTATCTCGGGTACGTCCACAACCGGAGCCACGCTTCAAGCGGCAAGGGCTCCCTGCCCAACATCACCTCGGCTTCAAGTCTCCCAGTGGTCCCCGCCGGGACTGCGCCGGCCGCCGGACAGCCCGCCGCAACCCCGGGTCCTGTCGCGGCCCCCGGGCCGGCGGCGTCGGTTCCCGCCGCCCCCGATGCCGCGAAGCCGGGCGCCGCGGGCAAGGCTCCCTGACCGCAACCGCGCCGCCCGTTACGGGACCGCGCGCGTCTTTCGCGTATTGCCCGTGATTCTGCGGCGCGGTGCCGCGGCTCGAAGCCACCCCACCTGCGATGAAAAACCGGCGTTGTGAGGCATCCCCTGCCGGGCTCCTGCGCCCGGCCCTCCTCTGCGGGTGCTGCATGGCAGTTGCGGTTTTTTCCCTTTTCGCCCCGCATGCGCGCGCGCAGAAGGAGCCCGCTCCTCCTCCGAACTTCGTGCAGCTGACTCCGCCCGACCAGGCGGAGGGTCGCGCGATCGTCGAGGAATTCCGCAGGCAGGGCATAGCGGGCGACTATTATCTCGAGTTCGAACTTCAGGTGCTGCCCCGGCATGGAGAGGGACGCGTCCTGCACGGGCGCCTCTGGGGAAGCCGCAACGCGGCCGGACCCGTTTCGCGCGTGAGCGTGGGCGCGACGGCCGGGGGAGTCTCGTCCGACGGGGTGAGGCTGCTGATCCAGAGCGGCCCCGATCCGCGGATCTGGCGCCAGACCGGGGGCGTCGGCGCGCCGGCGGAGCCGCTTCCGGCCGGGGCGCTTTTCGAGCCGGTGGCGGGCACGAACCTGACCGCGTTCGACCTGCAGATGCCCTTTCTTTTCTGGCCCGATTTCCTCTATGAGGGCGTCGCGCGGATGCACGGCCGGCCGGCCCACCAGTTTCTGTTCCACCGGCCCGCCGGCATGGCGCCCGGCGGTCCGGACGTGACCGGGGTCCGTGCGTATCTGGATACCCAATACACGGCGTTCGTCCAGGCCGAGTTGATCGGGGAGAAGGGCACGGTCCTGAAAACGCTCAGCATCCTCGACCTCAAGAAGATCGGCGACCAGTGGATTGTGAAGACGGTCGACTGCCGCGAAGAGGCAAGCAGGGACAAGACCCGGTTTGCGGTGACCGCGGCGGCGCTCAACCAGCATTTCCCCCCGGCGATTTTTGATCCGGAGGGTCTGGCGGAACCCGCGGCCAGGCCCGACGGGGTGCTGGAATTGACGCCATGATCCGGCGCGCGGCCCGGTTTCGCGGCGTGGTGTTCGATCTCGACGGTACGCTGGTCGACACGATGCCCTTCGTGATCGAGGGACTGGCGGCGGCGGTGGCCCCCTACCGGACGCGGCCGACGCCGGAGGAGGTGATGAGCGGCCTCGGGGGGCCGTCCGACGCCTGTATACGGCGCCTGCTCGGAGGTCCCCGCCACGTCGCGGCGGCGCTCGCGGCCTATCTAAAGTACCTCCGGCTCAACGACCATGTTGTGCGTCCGTTCCGCGGAGCCCGTACGCTGTTCAAGCAACTGCGGGCGGCCTCCATTCCGGTCGGCCTCTGGACGGGCCGTGAGCGGGGGTCGGCCCTGGAGCGGCTCCGTGCGCTGTCGTGGGAGCGTTGCTTTGACCCGGTGGTCTGCGGGGACGATCTTTCCTCGCACAAGCCGCACCCGGAAGGTCTCCTGAACATTGTGCGGTCGTGGCGGCTGGCGCCGTCGCAGGTGATCCTGGTCGGCGACTCGGATCAGGATCTGGAGGGAGGGTGCGCCGCGGGCGTTCCCACGGTGCTGATCGATCATGGGCGGCAGATCGCACCCGAACTCCTGAAGCACCCTCTCGCAGCCGTGCCGACGCCGACCGCTGCCTACGCGCTGGTGCGAAAACTGGTTCTTGCAGGACGGTAGTCTTGCGGCGGTGCCGCGAGCCTTCAGCTGTCTGGCTTGAACTGCAGCCGACAGCGTAAACGTGGCTGCGAGCGTGAGCCCCTCGACATCGCTCGGGGCCTTGAGCCTGTCGAAACGGCGAGCGGAGGGGTTGTCCACTCGCTTACGCTCGCGGCCACATCTTTACGTCGCGGGCCTATTTCAGCACCTGTTCCGTGTTCGCATCGAACAGGTGCGCTTTTTCCACGTCGAAGGAGACCTTGAGCCTGTGATTGGGGTCAAAGCGGGCGGCGGCCCGGACCCGGGCGACAAACGAGTTCGCGCCGGTGCCGAGATACAGGTAGGTTTCGGCGCCCATGGGCTCGACAATCTCGATCTGCACCTCGGCGGTGCGTTCCGGATCGGTTTCGCCCGCGGCCGGGATGTCCGTGACGTCTTCCGGGCGGATGCCGAAGACGAGCGGACGGCCTGCGTGGGCCGCGGCCTTTTTTGAGAGCGCGTCGCCGAGGGCGATGCGCAGCGCGGCGCCGTCGTTGGAGGCCTCCACGAAGACGAGCCGGCCGTTGTGCGCCTCCACCGTGCCCTTGAAGAGGTTCATCGGCGGACTCCCGATGAAACTCGCAACAAATAGATTTTCCGGGTTATTATAAAGAACGAGCGGCTCGGCAACCTGCATGATGTCGCCGTCCTTCATCACGCAGATCCTGTCGCCCATGGTCATTGCCTCGACCTGGTCGTGCGTCACGTAGATCATGGTGGCGCCGAGGCGGGCGTGCAGCTTGGAGATTTCGGCGCGCGTGGAGACGCGCATCTTGGCGTCGAGGTTGGAAAGCGGCTCGTCGAAGAGGAAGACCTTCGGTTTGCGCACGATGGCCCGGCCGACCGCGACACGCTGGCGCTGGCCGCCGGAGAGCGCCCGGGGTTTCCTGCCGAGATACGATTCGAGTCCCAGGAGCCCGGCGGCCTCATGGACGCGGGCGGCGATCTCGGCCTTCGGGAGGGCCCGCAGCTTCAGTCCGAACGCCATGTTGTCATAGACCGACATGTGCGGATAGAGCGCGTAGTTCTGGAAGACCATCGCGATGTCCCTGTCCTTCGGCAGCACCCGGTTGACGACGCGTCCGTCGATGGCGATGGTCCCGCCGCTGATCTCCTCAAGCCCGGCGATCATCCGAAGCGTCGTTGATTTTCCGCAGCCGGAGGGGCCCACGAGGACCATGAATTCCCGGTCCTCGACGGTCAGGTTGATCCCGTTGACGGCGCGGACGCCAGGGCCGCTCTTCTCGGGAAAAGTCTTGAGAAGGTTTTCGATGACGACTTTGGCCATGGGGGCGACGGGTCCTGCCCGAAGCGTGTGAAGATCGGCCCGGCCCGGGGTGAGTCAACCCTAACCCGGAGCGATTTTCGTTGCCCTTGGGGGGCAGGTGGGGCTGTTTGGGGGGGAAATCAGCGAGGTTTCTCCTCGCGAGAATTCGTCCCCCATTTTTCGCATGGCCTCAAACCGTCTTCTTGCTTCGACGCCACTGACGTTCGAACTTCCCAGCTCCCTGGTCGACCGGATCCATGAATGCCGTGGCCGGTTGGGCCTCAAATCCGCCAGTGACGTGGTGCGCAGCGCCCTCGCCGGTTTCGACTTTGAGGGATTCCAGGCTCCGCCCCGTGAGCAGAGCCAAATTTCCGTCCGGCTGGCTCCGGCCCAGAAAAAGATCCTGCTGAAGACAGCCCGGCAGAAAAAGGTGAGTGCGGGCGAGCTGCTGCGTGCGGCGGTCGAGGCGCTTTCCGACGGTGTGGCGGCCAAAGGCAAGAGCGGCGGCGCCAAGGCGGGAAACAGGCCGGCGGCCAGGAAGACCGCGCGTTCGAAGTAGCTGACGCCGGTGGTTCCGCCGGCGTGCGGGCCGCTGGTTGCGTGCCCCCGGCCGGCGAAGGTCCTGGACAGCGGCGCGGGCCGGCGGCTCAGGATTCCGTCACGCCGGCGACCGGCAGTTCCTCGAGGACGGTTTCAAGCGGAGTAGTTCCGAGGGCCTCCCTCATGTGGCGGGCGATCTGCTCGTGGTACATGCGCAGCACCGGGTCGACCTCGTCGAGGGTCTCCCTGCTTGTGTTTTCGCCAAAGGCCTCAAACTGCCGCTTGAATTCGAGCAAGGTCATCTTCTTCAGGGGATGGGAGGGCTGATAATGGTGATCGAGCGACGTCTGGCCTTCCGACTGTGGAAGGGCGGCGATCAGGTCGAGGTCGACGAGGCGGTTCAGGCTCTCGTTGAGAATCTGGGTCGGCACCTTGATCCGGCGGCCGAGTTCCGATGCGGACCAGGCGGGCCGGCAGTCCTTGAAGCGGCGGCAGATGAGCAGAAGGACGAGGAGCGACAGGCTTTCGCGGGTGGTTTCGCTGAGGCTGTTCCATGCGATCTGGCTGCTGCGGCAATGGACGTTCTGCACCGCGTAGCTGATCTGGCCGCCGACGAGGACGAAGAACCAGAAAATGAACATGCCGAAGATCAGGATCGGCATCAGGCCCAGGGATCCATAGAGGCTCTTCTGCATGACCACGCGTTTGAAATAGAGAAACGCGAGGTAGTTGTTCAGATAGAGGAGGGCTGCGACGACGATCGCCCCGAAAAACGCGGCCTGCCACAGGACGCGCGTGTTGGGAATGTACCGGTAGAAGACCGCGAGGATGAGGATCACCATCAACACCGAGAAGGCCGGAAGCGCCCGTCCCGCCCCCCTCAGCAGCTCATCGCCAAAGGGCAGCTTCCCGAGAAACACGTCGGCGTAGGCGGCCGCGGACATCGCGGTGAGCGACACAAAAACGAGGACGGTGCCGAGGGTGAGGATCGTCCAGTAGAACACAATGCGGGTCAGCCAGGAGCGGCCGCGACGCACACCCCAGACGGCGTTGAACGAGTTTTCGACAGAGGTGAAAAGCTGGAGGACGATGATGATGAGCGTGACGGCGCCGAGGGCGCCGACGGCGCCTGAGCGGCTGTTTACAATGAAGCTGTTGAGCATTTGCACCACCTGGGGTGTGGCGGTGAGGGTGAGCTGGTCGTATTGCGCGACCTGGGGGGCGATGAACCGGATAATGTTGTTGAGCACCCGCAGGGGCACCGCCGGGTCGTTCCGGTTGAGCGCGAACCCCGCGACCAGTACGGCTATGGCGACAACAGGGCCGAGCCCAAGCAGCGAGGAGTAGCTGAGCGCGGCCGCCCGCGTCGTGATGTGGTTTTCGAACAACCCGGTCCACGTGATCGACGCCACGCGCAGGAGGACGAAAAAGCGCCTGCGAACAGGATGGCCCTCGGCGGCGCCGGGTTGCCAGATGTCATGCCGCCACAGTTGTTGCAGCGAGCGAAATTTTCCGGCGGGCCGGTCCATGACGTGGAAGGTTCGCACGCTGCGGGCGGGCTGAAAAGCCGCCGGTCAAAGCAGTATGAAATAGGCGAAGCCGCCGATCCCGGCGAGGCCAAGGAGCGCGGCCAGCAACACCGGCATGAAGCTGATCAAAATCGTGCAGAAATAAAGGCCTATGGAGCCCCCGACGATGAACAGCGCCATTTGCGGCTGGTCCTGAAGCCAGTAGAGCAAAGCGAGGAAGCCGACGCCGAACGCCGCGCGAAACCGGACAAAGGGATAGATGGCGACCATCCCCAGCGCCAGCAGGACTGCGCACACGAGATCGGCCAGACCAAGGAAGACAAGAGGATGCTCGCCCATCGCGGGAAGATCCAGATTCATCACGGCATCAAGGTGGGGGATGACCAACGCCGTCGCGCTGAAAAGGAAGATCAGCGTCGCACCGACCATGCCGATGCGGGCGGCGCGCTCCTGGGCCTCGAGGTAGCTGCGCTTGTCCTTCGTGTCGTCGGTCCGGCCCTCGGCGGCGGCGAGCATTTGCTGGACGGTGATCGGCCGGTGCTCCTCCTGCTGGACGTTGAGCGTCGCGATATGCTGCTTGGGCTTGACGACCAGCCGTTTCTTTTCCGGGAAGACCAGGCTCTTTACCTTCTCGCTCGTTGCAATGGGCGCCCACTGTTCGGTCGTCGCGTCATAGAACAGCGTCTCGGTATCGATGCCGCCTGTCTCGCCTAGGGTGACGAGCTGTTCAACCGTGAAAGGCCCTCGCGCGTCAGTATCCGTGGGGCCGCGGATGTAGAACTCC
>PMKA01000312.1 GCA_003157575.1 Opitutia bacterium | reverse complement strand
GGAGCGGAAACGGGGATTGGATTTGCTCGGAAAGTGGACTGCCAATCGAGAATGGGGCGCGACTGCGCTGCGCACCTTGCTCTGAGACGCCATGGCTCGCGACGAACGGCCGGCGATGCTGCAATGGGCCGAGGCGTTGCGCGCCCATCCCGGATGCACCGTGGGCGACATGCCGAACTGCCTGGCGGCGATGGCGAGGGCCGACGAACGCCATTTCGCGGATGCGCTGGCCATCCTGGAAAAGAACCACGCGGTCACCCCCCAGGCGGCAGCCCAGCTGGTCGGCTGGCTCAATCAGATTCGCCGCAGTGCGGACGCCGTTGCGTGGATGAAGACCCTGCCGCCGGAAGGTCTGAAGCGCCCGCCCCTCGCCGTGGTCGGCGCGGAGGCGCTGCGGCGGACGCAAGCATGGCCGGAGCTGCGGGACCGGACACGACAGGGAGACTGGGGCGACGTCGATTTTCTCCGCTGGGCCTATGGCATGCAGGCCGCCCGTGCGCTCGGAGACAAGGCCAGGGCGGACGAACTCTGGCGCTCTTTGCGCGGGCACGCCGGGGCGAACAGCGGTCATGCGCTTTTCGCCGGCGACACGATCTTCACGTGGGGGCTTGTCGACGAGGCGGAGATCCTGTGGTGGGCCGCAGCGGATCAGGGCGGGCCGAACGCCATTGCCGCACTGGGCACACTCGCGCGTCATTATCAATTGCACCGCGACGCCGAGGGGCAATATCGGGCGTTTAAGCAGCTGCATTTTGCGCACCCGCAGGATGCGGATGTGTCCAACAATTACGTCTACTTCGCCGCGCTCACCGGCAACGGAGGGAGACTGGTTGAAGAGCTCGCCAACGAGAATCTGGCGCACGACCCGCAAAACCTGACCTATCTGGCAACACGGGCGTTCGTGACATTCATGGATGGCCGTGCTGGCGACGCGCTCGCCCTGCTTGCGCCGAAGGCGGCCGAAGCGGAAAGATCACCCGCACTCGCCTTCGCCTATGGACTTGCTCTGGCAGGGACCGGACACAAGGCCGAAGCGCGGGCGTTGCTGGGAAGGAGCGATCCGTCCCTCCTGACCCCGCGCGAGGTCGATTTGATCAAAACAGGCCTCGGCGACTGACATGCGCGGGGGTTGCGGGCGACAACAGGCATCGCCTGCGAGCTTGTGTAAGCGCGCCCATGAATTCCTGCACCCCCTCGGGGAAGCGTGGAACCGCAGACCGGCCCACTGCGGCTTCCCGAGATTTCCGAAATCCCTTCTACACGACCGAAAAGGAATCAGTCCGGCGGCGCCGGGAGCAAAAGCCGAACAGGCCGAGGGCAGCCACCACCGGCAACCATGTACCCACCTCGGGGACGAAGCCCGTAATCGGGGTCCCGTTGATTGTCACGCCGTTGCTCAGTTCATAAACCAGCAGTCCGCTGGCGTTCAGCTGGGTGGAGGTTGATGAGCCGCTGATGCCATTGGTGTTGTCCACGACAATCGTGATGTAGTTGGTGCCAATATAGAATTTGGAATTGCCGTTGGTCCCGTTGGTGCCGTTCTGCAAAGTGCCAACGGCGGTATTCGTCCAGGCGCTCGTGCGAGTTACGGCAGCCGTTCCCGTGGGCAACGTCGTACCGTTGCCTCCATATCCGCCGGGGTTGACGTAGATCGAGTACTGATCGTCCGCCGCGGCGGTCAGGCCGATCGAAATGGCATTGGTCACGAGCGTGCCCGCGGTTCCCGATCCGGTGATTTGAAACGCAAGCGTATAGACGAAAACTCCCTCGTTGGCACCGCTGTTTCCGTTTCCCGGCAGGAAGTCGCCGCCGGAATTGACCGTTCCACCAGTCTGTGCCGTCATGGCGCCCGGCGCCGTTATCCACTGTGCAGTGGTCGTGTTGGCCACGTAGCCGGAACCGGTCAATGCCGAATTTGTTAGCACATACGCCGCCCCCTCATCCGCGGCGGCTGTCAAATCCGTTCCAGAGACATACGTGACGCTCCAATGCGATTCCTGCGTTCCCTGGGTTTGCAGACCGGTTCCCAGGGTGTTCATCCCCGTGTAATAGAGCCCGTGGATGGCGCTGGCCGTCTGTGCCTGGGCAACATCGGCGCACCAAAGGCAGACTGCGATCACGGCTGACAAGATCTTTGCTATCGAGGACTGCTTTAGGCTCATGGCGTCATTGTCGTACAATCGGCACGGAAAGTCACGCAATTGCACTATTTTTGCGGGAAATGCACGCCGATTTGTCCGGAAATATGCAGATCGGCCTGAATGTCGACCAGCTGGAAATCGTCCAGATCCACCCGAACGGGCGTAAAAAGGGTTTATGCCGGATGCGAATGGCGATCGGGCCGCCGGGAATGCGAGGCACGCAGCCGGCGGCAGCAGGGAATCGCGATGCCCTCCGTCGAACCAGGCGGGGCACCGGAAAAAGTCCTTGCCTTCAGAGGCGGAATTCTGATCTTACACCACTTCGCAGAGTTCATGGGCTCGTAGCTCAGTTGGAAGAGCGCCGCAATGGCATTGCGGAGGTCGTCAGTTCGATCCTGATCGGGTCCACCAATTTCGCCTTCGATAGAATGCGCTAATCACAAATGGTTAGCGCGTTTTTTTGCCGTTCTTCAACGAGGGGCGGTTTCCCCTGGAGATTTCTGTTGCCGATGACTCGAGCTGAGGCGACACGCACGAGGTCAAGCCGACGGCGTCAGTCTTGCCGCTGCCGATCTCAAGCTGCGCAAGACGTCTCGCTATTGCTTGACCACGGACGTCAGGGCGATGCGGAAACCGACGAAGTGGCCGCGGTTTTCCGGCTCGGCCTTGTAGCGAAAGGACGAGCGGCAAACCCGCGCGACGCTGAACCAGGCGCCGCCGCGGAGGACGCGGGACGTGCCCGAAGACGGTCCCGTCGGATCCGTGACACTTCCGCCCGGATAATCCCCATACCAGTCCCGGCACCATTCAAAAACGTTGCCCAGCATGTCGTGCAACCCCCAGGCATTCGCCTGTTTTGTCGCAACATCCCTCGGTCCGGCATTCCCGCCCGGATATTGCCTCTCTTTCCAATCCTCCGCGCTCAATCCACGGCCTTCATATCCGACGCTGCTGTTGCCTCCGTACCACGCTATCGCATCCAGCACTGGAGCGTTGAATTGCCCCAATATCTGCAACGGTCCGGCGTAAGTTGCCTCGATTGTATCCGCACGACAGGCGTACTCCCACTGGGCCTCGCTGGGCAGCGTGTACTCGTACCCCTCCGGCAGCCGGTCGGCAGCACGCTCTCTCTCCGTCAGTCTGCGGCAAAACTCCATCGCGTCGTGCCAGCTGACATAATACATTGGGAGGTTGTCGCCGGTGTTGCACAAAATCTTTGCCGGATCGTCGTCTTTTTTCAGTCCAAAGAGTCCCCGAATCGTGGTCTTCCTGCCATTGAAATCGTACACGGTGTCGTCGGCCAGCGCCTCGCGCACCTGCTCGACGAGGTCTGTTCCCATGACCGTCTTCCATTGACCGTGCGTCACATCGGTCCTGCCCAGCCAAAACGCATCGGTGAGCGTGACCCTTGTCTGCGGCCCTTCATTGCCAAAACGACCCGACTCCGTGCCGGGGCTGCCCATCAAAAACGTCCCCGGCTGGATGAAGGCCATCTCCAGATTCACGCCAGGCACGGTCCATCCCCTTCCCTCCTCCGCGCCAAGGGACTTTTTCATCTCCGCGTTCAACCGCAGTTCATCCTTCGCCGCCAACGTTCCGCTGACTGATGCGGTCCTGTAGCCCTTCTGCCGCAGCTCGAAGGCATAGGCTCCCGGCGGGCATTCGGTCCGCCATGGCGTGGAGCCCACCTCCTTGCCGTTCTGCATAATCACAGCCCCCTCCGGATCGCTCGTGACGACCAACATGCCGGCGGCAAATTCTGCGCTGACCACGGCCGTCTTTTGCCGCTCCACCACGAGCGTTTTCGTCGCCGGCTCGGGCCAGCCGGCCCGCTGGACCGTCACGCGGTAGCGACCCGTTGGCAGATCCGGCAACAGCTCCGGGGTGCGCCCGCTGCGCTCGAGCCGCTCGGGCGTTTCCCCCTGCAATGCAAAGGCCAGCCCGGCCGGAGCCGAGTCAATCTGCAATGCGCCCGTGCTGCGGACCAGCGTTGCTGTCAACTCCGCAAAGTCGTTCTCTTTCACTTCCGCGTCGACACGGGAATCTTCATAACCAGGGGCGGTCACCGTGACCGGATACTTGCCGGTCTTCACATCCTTCAGAATCACCAGCGGGCCTTTCTCCAACGCAAAGCCGCCAACCCGTACCTCGGTTCCGGCAGGATTGGTGCGGATGATAAGTCCGCCCTTTGCATTGGCGAGGCGTGAGGTCTCCCAGGCCAGCTTTCGCTTAGCCCAAGCGGCTGACACATCGGCTTTGTGACGTTCGGGCGCGGCGGAAAGGTATTCCTGCACCACCAATTCGTTGGCCTCAACTAGTGCCCGCGGCGAACCGTCGGGCAACGCCGCGATGCGTTGCAGCGCCGCGGCGTAGGCTCCGTCCTCTTTTTCGCGCTCCGCCTGCGCTTGCTCCGCTTTTACCGTCTCGCCCCTCCGCTGCTCCTCGGCGGAGTTGCGCTGAGCGGGCAGATGAAAACCGAAGAACCATCCCCCGATGACGGCAAGTCCGAGGGCTGCCACGCTGGCAACGAACAAAAATCGGCTCCTGCGTTTCCCTCCCTGCGGACTGAGGTCGGCGGCGAGTGGGCCTTCCGCAGGGCCTCCCCCGGCGCCACCCACGCCGGCGGCCGCCCGTCCCGCGATCATGCCCGCCGGCTCTGCACCGTTCCCCGGTTCTCCGGCCATGCCCGCCTGAATCCTTGCCTCCGCTTGGACAGGCGCAAGGCAGAGCCGGAAGCCGAGACGGTTCTGGCGGGTGCCCGGGACTTCTTTGGACCGGCTGGCGGAGCGACAGTGTGACGCCGCGCTGAACCAACTGCCGCCGCGTGCGACGCGAGCTGAGCCCGAGGCAGGGCCGGTCGGGTCCGCGACTTCGCCCCCTGTCAAATGATCCTGGTACCAGTCCCGGCACCATTCCCAGACATTGCCATGCATGTCATGAAGCCCCCAGGGATTCGCTTCCTTCTGCGCGACCGGATGCGTCTGGCCGTCCCGGTCGCTCCCATACCACGCCATTTCGTCCAGACCGCCGGCATAATCCTCCGTCGTCCCGGCCCGGCATGCATACTCCCACTGTGCCTCTGTCGGCAGCGTATACTCGTAACCGGCGGGCAGGCGGCCCGCTGTTCGCTCCCCCTCTGTCAATCTCCGGCCGAACTCCATCGCTTCATCCCAGGTGACGTAGTAAATCGGATAATCGAGCCCGGCGCCCCGCAGCGACCATTTCCGGCTGCCCTTGTCCCGCAGTTGCGCAACCGTCGTCCCCATCTCCGCCTCCCACTGGCCCTGCGTCACCTCCGTCTTTCCCAGCCAATAGCCCTTGGCGAGCGTCACCCGTGTCGGCGGCGTCTCGTCGTCGGCGCCGTTCGTGCCACCCATCACGTAGGCGCCCGGCCGGATAGGCACCATCTCCAGAACCAGGTCAGGGACCGTCCACGTCTGTCCCTCTTCCGGACCGAACTTCTCCAGGGAGACCGTTACCTCGGCGGTGCGATTGGCCGCGACGGTCACCGGCCGCGTGACCGCCCTGTAGCCGGCAAGTTCGAAACGGAGCGTGTATTCGCCCGGCGGGAGCGCCCCCGAGAGCGGAGTCGACTTCTCCGCTTCCGTCGGGCTGTCGACAAACGTGGTCTCGTGTTGATCTCCGCCGTTGATGACCACTCGCGCTCCTGCCGGCGTAGTTTCGCACGCCACGATTCCCGGCCTCGGTTTCAGCTCGACGTTCACCGCCGCCGCCTCCTGGTCCCGAACCGCAACCACCTGCTGCCACGGCTCGCAGTCGGGATGGGTCGCCACGACCGGATGGTCGCCGACTTCCAGACCTTCAATCGCTAACGGCGCGCCGCGAACCGCGCTTCCCAGACCGACAACCTCCCCGTCAATGGCGACTTCGACCGATTCCCATCCGAAATTTGCGTTTCCCAATCGCAACTCGATCCCTCCACATTCCGCCACCAGCCTGCCGACGTTGACGGTGCGGACCTCATGGGGCTTGAGCGTCAGCGTCTGTTGCACGCGCCGATAGCCACGCAGGAAGATTCCCAGCTGCAGCGAGTTCTCGTTCGGCTGGGTTTTGATTGTCGCCGGAGTTGTGCCGACCACAGCGCCGTTCACCCGCACTTCTGCGCCGGAAGGCACCGAAAAGACACGCAACTCCCCCGGGAGCGGCGTTTGTGGCGGAGCGATCCTGGTCCTGCGGCCCACTGCGAGCTTGATGTTCGGCATCTCCACCGGTGCGCAGTCGGCGTGGACAAGTTTCAAGATGTAGCTGCCGACCGTGAGCAAAGCTTCGCTCGTGAGCACGCCTTCGCCTGGCACCGTGCCCAACTCTATCCGGCGTCCGCTCGCATCGATCGCCGTCACCACGGTGCCAGGACGCGCTGCGATCGCGATGGAACCCTTGACCGCGATCAAGCGCGCTTCAGCTTTTCCATGGCCGTCTTTCACGGTGACCAGTGTCGTGAACGGCTCGTAGCCCTCGGCCTGCACAATCAGCTCGTGCTCGCCGTCGGGCAGATTCTCCACCACCGCCTGCCCGTCCTTGACCTCAATGTCCGAAGCCGGGCCCAACCAGATCCTCGCCCTGGCGTCGACCGGATCGACGGCGACCGTGAATCCGCGCGTCAGCAGGACAGAGGCGCCTTCCCGTGGAAGCGCACCCTGGAACTCTTTCCGCGCGTCGCTGCCGACGAACTGCAATCGTGCCGCCACGTCGCCCGCCGACTGCGGACGCTTCTCCGGTTCCTTGGCCAGACACGCCTGAATCGTCTTGTCCCATTCGGACGGCACGGGGTCCCCGCCCAGCGCCGCCAGACGGGCGTTAACCGACTTCGGCATGACCTCGCGAATCTGGGTGGCAACGTCCCCTGTGTGGAACGGCGGTTTGCCCGTCAGCAGCTCGTAGAACGTCGCCCCCAAAGCGTAGATGTCGTCGCCGGTCGCCGGATCTGCCCCCAACAGCTGCTGCGGGCTCATGTAGAGCAGCGTGCCGCTGGTGCCCTTGGTCGTGCCCGTCAGCCGCGTCTGCGTCTCGGTCAGGCTGCGCGCGATGCCGAAGTCGGCGATCTTCGCCGTGCCGTCGGGCGTGACGAGGATGTTGGCGGGTTTGAGATCGCGGTGGGCCACCTTCGCGTGAGTGTGCGCATAGTCGAGCGCAGCGCAGAGCTGCGGAACGAGCGGCGCGAGCGCGGCGGCGGAGAAGACCTTGCCCGGTTGCTGTAGGCGGAGCTGCGCGAGCGTGGAGCCCTCGACCAGCTCCATCGCGATGGCGGCGCCGGCAGCGCCCTGCACGAAATCGTGGATGCGCACAATGTTGATGTGCGTGAGCCGCCGCGCACGGCGCGTCTCTTCCTTCAACTCGTCCACCGCCACGGCGTCGCGCGCGACCGCGGCGGGCAGGAATTTGAGGGCGACCGCCTCGTCGAGCACGTCATCGCGCGCCCGCCAGACCACGCCCATGCCGCCGCGGCCGAGAAGCTCGAGAATTTCCAGATCGGGGAAATAGGCCGCCAATTCGGCGGGCGTGGGCGGCACAACGTCGGCCGACGCCGCTGGCTCCCCCCCAGTGGCAAAGGTGTTCGTTTCCAGCCCGCGTTT
>PMKA01000352.1 GCA_003157575.1 Opitutia bacterium | reverse complement strand
CACACATGACCCCGTCGAACAACGGCCGACCTCAAGCACGCGACGGGGGCGTCGCGTCCCCAGAAGACTGCGCGCCCAACGGGCTCAGTCCCGGTCCTCGGCGCCGGCTTCCTGGTTATCGCGCCTGATCCAGGCCCCTGCGCTGCAGCAACGGGGCGATATATGGGTCCCGGCCGGTGAAATTGTGGAAGAGCGTCATGGCCTCGTCGCTGTCTCCGCGCGAGAGGACCGTCTGGCGGAAGCGGTCGCCGTTGGACCGCGTCAGGCCGCCGTGCTGCTTGAACCACTCCACGCTGTCGGCGTCCAGAACCTCCGCCCAGATGTAGGAATAGTATCCAGCGGAATAGGACGAGCTGGAGAAGACATGGGAGAAATAGGTGCTGCGATACCGTGGGGGGACCGGGGCGAAATCGACGCCGGCGCGGTGGAGCGCCGCGGCTTCGAAGGCCGGGGCGTCGGAGGGAATCTCCCCAGGTTTCAGCTCATGCCAGGCCATGTCGAGCAACGAGGCGGCGAGATACTCGGTGGTCATGAAGCCCTGGTTGAATTTGTTGGCCGCAAGCATCTGCTCAAGGAGGGCGGGCGGCATCGGCTCTCCTGTCTTGTGGTGTCTGGCGTAGTTCTTCAGCACGTCCGGCCATACCGCCCACATCTCGTTCACCTGGGAGGGATACTCGACGAAGTCGCGGGGAACGTTCGTGCCGCTGAAATGCGGATAGCGCACATTCGAGAACATGCCGTGCAATGCGTGCCCAAACTCATGGAACATCGTCCGGACTTCGTCAAAGGTGAGCAGCGCGGGTTCGCCTGCCGGCGGCTTCGGGATGTTGAGATGGTTTGCGACCACCGCCTTCAGGCCGAGAAGCTCCGACTGGCTGACGTAGGCGCTCATCCACGCGCCGCCGCGCTTGGACGGGCGCGCAAAGTAGTCGGCGAGGAACAGCGCAATCGGTTGTCCGTCCGCGTCGAACACCTCGAACACGCGCACGTCGGGCTGGTACACTGGCAGATCGTGGCGCTCCTTGAAGGTGAGGCCGTAGAGGCGGTTGGCGGCGAAGAACACGCCATCCTTGAGCACGTGATCCAGCTCGAAATAGGGGCGGAGCTGCGATTCGTCGAAGGCGTACCTGGCACGCCGGACCTTTTCCGAATAGAAATCCCAATCCCACGCGGCGAGTTGAAACCCACCGTGGTCCGCGTCGATAATCCCCTGCATGTCCGCCGCCTCGCGGCGCGCGTTCGCAACCGCGGGGGGCGCAAGCTGGGCGAGAAGCTGGTCGACCGCGGCGGGAGTGCGGGCGGTCTGGTCCTCAAGCATGTAGGCGGCATGGCTGGCGTAGCCGAGGAGCTCAGCGCGTTCGGCCCGGAGCTGCACAATGCGGAGGACGACGGCGCGGTTGTCGAAGTCTCCGCCGCGGCTGCCGCGGCTGACGGACGCCTCCTGGATGCGTTGGCGCAATGCGCGGTCTTCGAGCGAGCCGAGCGCCGGCTGCCCGCTCGTGTTGAGGAGGCGGATGACGAACTTGCCCTCTTTCTTGTCGGCCTTCGCCGCCGCCTCTGTCGCGGAGATTTCGTTTGGCGACATGCCTGCGAGATCTGCACGGCTGTCGACCACGATGGCGGACGCGTTGACCTCCTTGAGAACGTTCTGGACGAAGGTCGTCTGCAGGGCGGCCAGCTCGGCGTTCAGGGCTTTGAGCCGGGTCTTGTCGGACTCGGAGAGCAGGGCGCCGGCCCGGACAAAATCCTTGTAGTAGCGTTCAAGCAGGCGCTTCGACTCCGGGTCGAGGCCCAGCCGTTCGGATGCCTCGTGGAGTGCGCGGATGCGGGCGAAAAGCGCCGGATTCAGGCTGATTGCGTCCTGCTGGGCCGCCAGCTTCGGCGCCATGTCGCGTTCAACCTGTTGCATGACAGGATTGGTGTTGGCGCTGTTGAGAATCGAGAAGACGGTGTCGACCCGTTGCAGGAGCAGGCCGGAGCTCTCAAGCGCGACAAGCGTGTTGTCGAAGGTCGCCGGGGCCGGATTTGCGGCGATCGCATCCACTTCCTTGAGATTCTCGGCGATGCCCAGGTCGTAGGCGGGCGCGAAGTCGCCGTCCTGAATCCGGTCGAACTGCGGCAGATGAAAGGGCAGGGGGCTCTCGGCAAGCAGAGGGTTTTCGTGCATTGTTGAAGGATCGGCGCCGGCGGCGGGTAGGTTCACGGCCAGCGCAGCCAAAAAAAGGGTAAGGGTGGTTTTCATTCGTGGCAACAGGTGGAGAAAGGAAGAGACCCGGCAGGCTGGAGAAAGAAACGCGCTCCGGCGAGTCTTGTGATTTCGTGCTGCAACGGCCTCTTGTCGGGTCCGGAGCACGGACCCCGTTTTGGACCAATGAGACCAACGGACCGATCGGACGAACAGCACCGACAGGCTGCGGCTACTCAGCGCGCAGCGCGTCCACGGGGTTCACATTCATCGCGCGGCGAGCGGGCAGCCAGGCGGCCAGCAGGGCGACGCCGAACACCACGCCTGCGCCCACCGCGACTCCGGGGATGTCGAACGGGCCGGCGTCCTGCAATACGCGGCGCAGCACGTTGGAGAAAACCCAGGCCCCCACCGCGCCGACGACCAGGCCTGTCGCCACCCACCAGACCGCCTGCTTGAACACCAACCGCGCGATGTCCCGCGGCGCAGCTCCCAGCGCCAGGCGCACGCCGATGTCCCGCCTGCGCCGGGCAAAATGGAACGACAGCGTCCCGTATAAGCCGAGGGCGGCCAGCCCGATGATGGCGACGGTGAGCACGTCCAGCACGGTGGTGAGGACCGCGAGAACGCGACCCTGGCTTTGAAACACGGCGCCGAGCGTGCGCACATTGGCCAGCGCCAGGTCGCCGTCGATCCGCGCCAGCTCCCGCCGGATCGCCTCGACCGGGGCGGGAACCCCTGCCTCCATGCGCACCAGCAGAAACGCCCCGGGGACTGCCGCGTCATTGAATGGGAAATATATCTCGGGCTGGGCGGGCCGCTCCGCGTTCTGCCGCACATCCTCAACCACACCCACCACCTCCCGCGACCAGCCTTGCCCCGACTGGGCCGGGCGAAGGCGCCGGCCAATGGGATTTTGCCCCGGCCAATAGCGGCGGGCCATCGCCTGGTTGATCACCGCCACCTGGTTCCGATGGGTCTCATCCGCCGGCGTGAACCCGCGACCCTGGATCAGCCGTGCCCCGATCGCAGCGAAGAACCCAGGCGACACGAAAGCCTCGGAGATCCATGGATAGGACTTGGCGGAATTGTAGTTCTCATCGTCGATCAAAACGGTCGATGCATTTCCCCCGTCCATGGGCAGCTCGGACGCGACAGCCGCTTCGCGCACGCCGGGGAGACTGGCGCAGCGCTCGAGATAGCGTCTCCAGAAGGCCACGCGGGCTTCGTCGGTCGAATAGGAGGGCCCCGTCGTGGAGACGCCGGCGGTCAGGGTGTCTTCGGCCGCGAGCGCCCGGGCGTTTCCGAGCAATCCACGATAAGTGCGGGAAAACTGCAGTGCAATCGAGAGGAGCAGCAGGGCCACAGCGATCTCGCCAATCACGAGGCTGCGCAGTTTGCGCTGAGTTTTGCGGGCCGGTCCGGAACTCGCCCCACCATCCTTGATGCTGCTGACGACGTCGGTTTTGGAGGCGAGCAGAGCCGGCGCAAATCCGGCCATTTGCACGCTGATCAGGGTGAGCACTGCGATGCTGGCCAGCAGCGACGCGTCGACATGAAGTCCCGCGCGCGGCATCACCTCGACCGGGAGGATGCCGGTGAGCAGGGATTGTCCCCAGAGGGTCAGCAGGAAACCGCCCGCGGCCGCAAGGAGGCTCAGCAACAGGCTCTCCATCAGGACCAGTCGGAGGATATGTCCTCGGCGGGCACCCAGCGCCAGGCGCACCGCCATTTCCTGCTGCCGGCCAATGCCCCGGGCCAGCATCAGGCCCGCAACATTCTGGGCGGCCAGCACGAGCAGGGTCCAGCC
>PMKA01000032.1 GCA_003157575.1 Opitutia bacterium | reverse complement strand
GTCGTGCTCGGAGCCTGCCAGAGCCGAGGCAGATCTTCAGCCAACTGCCGGACCTGCCGCTGCTGGTCGGCCGTCAAAGGAGGGGTTTGCTTTTGCCGGTATTCACCGTGCTCCTGCCGGACCTGTGCCATCTGCTGAAGCGCCTGCTCCCAGCGTTTCTCAAGATTGTCTGCCACCAACCGATTGGCCGGATCGACTTCGTCGAAGCGCCTCTGGGCTAGCTGAGCTTCGTAATCCGCCCGCTGGATTTTCATCTGCCACTGGTGCTCGACGGCCTGGTCTCGATGTTCGACTTCCGCCAGCGCGGACAGGGCGATTTCCAGCTGCGTCGGAGTCAGGATATTCAGGACTCGCTCGGCCACNNCCGCCGTAACGCGGGACCATCCTCCGGCCACACTGCCCGCAAAGCATCAACCCTTGCAACAAAGCACCGCCTTCGCGGGCCGCGCCCGCGAGGCCGCCTATGTCATTGGTCTGATTTTCTGCCAGCAGCTGTTGATTGGCCAAAAAGTCCTCCCAGCTGATATAGCCTGGGTGCTTGTCTTTGAGCAGCACTTTCCAGTCAGTCATAGGCATCGCCTCGACTTTGCTCCGCACCTGACCCTCGGGCGAGAAGCTCTTGCAGCCCCGATACCGCCCAAAAACGTATGCGCCCGCATACGCCGGATTGCGCAGGATCGATAGCACCCGGCCATGGCCCAGGCGGCCCCAGCGCAACTGTCCATTCCATACCCCGCCATAGCTGCGCTTCGGGAAGCGCACCTGCCGATCGGAAAACTGCCGCACGACGCCGTAGGCGCTTCCGGTTTGTCGGAAGCTCTCGAAGACCATGCGAACTGCCCCTTGCACCTCCTGGTCGGGGTCCAAAACCGTACCATCGGGTTCCGTGTCCACCAGTCCCACCGGCAAGGGAAAACGCAACTCTCCTTTGCGCGCCTTGTTGAGTTTCCCTCCCAGGAGGCGAGCGTGCATGAAGTGCAGCTCCGCTTGCGACATCGTCCCCTTCAGGCCCAGAAGCAGCCGATCGTTGAAGTCCGAGGGATTGTAACAGCCGTCCTCGTCGATAAGCAACGTGCCCGTCCAGCCGCACAGATCCACCAACCGGTGCCAGTCCAGACACGAACGCGACAACCGAGAAGCCTCCAGCGAAAACACGGCCCCCACTCTTTGAAGCGAGACCTCCGCCACCAGTTTCTTGAAGTCCGGCCGGTTCGCCATTTGCGTTCCGGACAAGCCCAGGTCGCCGTCCAAAATCACGATCTGTTCCGCCGGCCAGCCCAGGGACTGCGCTTGATCGCGCAGCGCATACTGCCGCTCCGTGCTCTCCTGGTTGTGGCGCACCTGGCTCAACGTCGACTGGCGCAGGTAGACATAAGCGAGCTTCTGACGGTGATCGGCTTGGATGATCGAGGTGTTCATGGGGCGAAGGGAGCTCGAAGGACGCGACCACCCACAAGGACCGAAACGTCTGCAGCATTGTGGCGAAGACCTGGCCGAGCCGCGGCACGTCGATCTGAAGGTTCGCCGGCTGCATCATGGCTCAGGGCAGCTCCTGCCGCCTCAGCAGTTTGCGGTTGATCGCAAAAATCTTTTCCAGGATTTCCCGGGCCTGATCGAAGTTCTTCAGCAAGTTCTCCACCTGGGCCTTTTGCTCCTGGCTCACGTATTGCTGCTCGGGGCGCCGGCCCGGATAGCTCACCGACAGATAATACTTCGGGCCATGCCCGCGACCCTTCGCACAATGGCAGCCCGGCTTCCCGCAGCGCAGATAACGTTCGATGAGCGACCCTCGCACGCTCGCCTGCAACAGGGGCGGAAGTGCTTGCACCAACACACGGCGCTTGCGGCGCAACTCGGCAGCGGAGATCGGCATGATTATCGGTACAGTCTTTTAACTGTTCTATATCTGGAGCACATTGTTTCATCGTCAAGCCTTTTCCTTTGCACCCTTCCACACCTCCAGCAGCGCGGCCAGTTCCAGAAGTTCCGTCTGAGCGAGCACCCGAGCCCCGGCTTCCCCGCTCGCTCCGCCCGGCGGCTCGCGATCAGTCCATTCTCGAAGAACCGAAAACGTGCCGCAGTCCCCACCCGCCAAGATAACCGTCGGCCGCCCAGAACAAGTCCTCGTCTTCAGAATCTGGAACCGTTGGCCTCGTAACGGATGGAACGGATGCGTGATCACAGCCCATCCCCAACACTCGCTGTTCTTGAGTGCAGTTCGCACATACGGTCGGAATGCCGAGCATGCGCGGGCCCTTGCCTCCCGGTTTCGGCACAGGCACCCGGCGGATCGGCGCAGGCTCATAAGTGCCGTCGAGCAGTTGTTGCCGCACAGTTCCTTCGCGCTCCGGCCACGACGCAGCCAGCTCGCGCACCGTCTCACCGTCGGTCCCCGGCGCGCCAGCGTTGGCAACGACCCGCTTGAGCGCGCGTCGCAGGTTGGCGGGCGCGACCACGTGATCGACAAACGTGTCGTTGGCGGAATCGAGGGCGAGCGCGAGCAGGTCGAAGTGATCGGCGGCCGTGAGCATACCGCAAGAAGAGCGGCAGCCGTGTCAGCCCGCGATTGGCCGGATCTCCGCGGATGTCCGGGCCGCGTGATCACACAAAATAACACAGGACTTTCTCCGTGCAGACCATGGTTGCGCCCAGGGTCTGCCGGTCCCGCGCGCTCCGCGAATCGAGCCCATAGGCGACGACGCGATCTTCGGCATGGTCGATCTCAGCGGAGATTTTCTGCCAAAACGTGGCAAACTCCCCGTCATCGAGCCAGCACTCATAGACGCTGCGTTGCACGCGCACGGCGTGGTCCTCGCAGAGATTGGCCACGCGCTGGAACCGGCGCGGGTCGGCGATGTCGTAGGCGATCACGCGGAGCATGGGAAGCAGGCCCGGCGGTTTGGCATATGGCCGGGTTGGCAGCAGTTCATCCCACCAGTCGGACATGGCGAAGGAGCGGCGCAGCGCATGGTTTCAGTTCATCACGAAGGGCGCGAAGTTGGCCGGCCCGGCCAACGCGCTCTTGTAGTCGAGCGCCGCCTGGTCGAATTCACGGCGCAGCGTCGCGCGGTGGCCGCGATGCTCGCTGTAGATCTCCTGCGTGAGACGCCGCTCGTAGTGCAGGAGGTAGACTTTACGGCCCTCAGGGTTGAGATACACACCGCCCCGTTCCGGCGCAAAATGCTCCGTCCGGAGGATGCGGTGCGAGAGGAGGTGGAGCGCCAGCGCCTCGACGAGGCAGGGACGGTACGGCTCCATGAGATCGAGCGCGAGCGACCAGCGGCCGTCTTCGGTGGCATGCAGATGTCCAAGGGCGGGATCGAGGCCGCGCGCATGCAGGCGGGCGACGAGCTCGGCATAGACGAGCATCGCGCCAAACGAAATGCAGGCGTTGACGGCATTGTGCGGCGGATGCGCCGAGCGGCGCTCGAAGGGAAACTCCTCCGGCAGAAATTCCGACCATGCGGGGAAATACCGGGCGCTGGCCGCGCCCTCGACGCCCCGCAACTGATCCAACGTCGCTGCGTCGGCCGCAAGACTGCGCAGGCGGTCAAGACCGACCAGCGAGGGTGGAGCGTCGATTCCGCGGGTCTGCGCGAGTCGTTGTACGACGCGGCGCTGGTTGCGGATTTTGGCCAGAACGACTGCCCGGGCGATCGCGAGCGTGAACCCGGGATCGCAGGCGCAGCGGTATTGTGTGAGGCGCGCCGCACCCTCGGCGCGGGGTTCGGGCAGACACGTGCCGAGGAATCGTCCGTGCAGACTCGTCAACACCACCGGCGCGTCGGTGCGCATGACGGCTGCAAGCGCCTGGGTTGAGATCTGTACGCGTTCATTGATGAGCAGCCGTTCAACGTCGCGCAGCGGCAGCGCCTGTAGCGGAGCGTCCTCGCCCGAAACCGGATCGCGACCATACACGACCAGCCGTTCCGAGCGGAGCCGGATGCGGCAGTCGGGCTGTTCGACGATGGCGGTGGGCATGATGGCAAAGAAAAGCCATCGGAGCTCGCGCTGCGAATGCAGGGAGATCCGCGGAGGTCCGGGCAGGAATCCGCGGACGCGGCTTCCTTATGGACGCGCCGGTGGCCCATCTTCACCAGCCTGCCAGGCCGTAGAGCCTGGGCGAAGGCCGGTGCCTTTCGGCGGGGAGCCCACGAGGGACGAGCTTGTGCTACACGCTTCCGTCGAACCTCAGCAAGTCACGAGTGCCTTTCGGCAGGAATCCGCGAAGGCGGATTCCCTAAGGATGCGCCGACGGGGCATCCTCACGAGTGCCTATCGGGGGGAAGTCCACGAGGGACGGTTTCTGGGTCTTTGTATCATGTGAAAGCTCAGGTGTCACGAGTGCCTTTCGGCGGGGAGTCCAC
>PMKA01000239.1 GCA_003157575.1 Opitutia bacterium | reverse complement strand
TCAAGCTCGACCAGGTCAAGAGCGTCCAGTTCCTCGATCCGCTGTTCGAATTCTCCGGGGCCTGCTCCGGCTGCGGCGAGACGCCCTACATCAAGCTTCTGACCCAACTGTTCGGCGACCGCGCCGTCATCGGCAACGCNNGGCCTGGTCCAATTCCCTGTTCGAAGACAACGCTGAGTTCGGCCTTGGCCTTCGTCTCGGCATCGACCGGAAGGAATTGATTGCGCGCGACCTGTTGCAGAAGCTGGCCCCCCAGGTCGGCTCTTCGCTGGTCGATGCGCTGGTCAACGCCGACCAGAGCTCCGAGGCGGCCATCGCCGCCCAGCGGGCGCGTGTCGTCGAGTTGCGCGCGAAACTCGCCGCGATCTCCAACGATCCCGTCGCGGTCGAGCTGCGTGCGATCGCCGACTATTTCGTCAAAAAGAGCGTCTGGGTCTTCGGCGGCGACGGCTGGGCCTNNCGGCCGCGACGTGAACATCCTCGTCCTCGACACGGAGGTTTACTCGAACACCGGCGGCCAATGTTCGAAGGCGACTCCGCTCGGCGCATCGGCCCGCTTTGCCATGGGCGGAAAGTCCGCCGGGAAGAAGGATCTCGGAATGCTCGCCATGACCTACGGCACCGTTTACGTCGCACGGGTTGCGATCGGCGCCCGGGACACCCAGACCCTCGCCGCCCTGCGCGAGGCCGAGTCCTATCCCGGCACATCGATCGTGATTGCCTACGCACACTGCATCGCCCACGGATATTCGCTGATCGGCGGCCTCGAACACCAGAAGATGGCGGTCGAAACAGGCTACTGGCCGCTCTTCCGCTATGATCCGCGGCGCACCGAACGGGGCGAGAATCCGCTGCAGATCGATTCGCCTGCGCCCAAGACCGAGCTCGTCAAGTTCACAAAGACCGAGAACCGGTTCCGTCAGCTTGAGAAGAAGAATCCTGAACGCTCGCAGGAGCTCGACCGCCTGGCCCAGGCCGAGATCCACAAGCGCTTCGCGTTCTATCAAAAGCTCGCCGCGACCCAGGCCGCATCAGGAGCCGCCTCCGCCGTTCCCGCGCCAAAGGCCCCGGCGCCCAAGAACGGCGACGCTCCGGCGATCAAGTCGGTCACCAGCGGCTGATCCGCGCCGACAATCCAATAACATCGTTCAAGACAGCCGCGTCTTCGCCGACGCGGCTGTTTTTTGCCCGGCTTGCTTTTGTGAGGCCTCTGAATTTACGCTACACACAGCGTCGTCAATCTCTGCACATGACACTGATTTGTCCGGCATGGCCGGGGATTTGTGGCGCGCCGCAAAGATGATCCATGACTCCAATGCCTGACCCAATCGCCCAGTTCAATTCCTGGATGGAAGATGCAAAACGCGCCGGCATCGACGAGCCGACGGCCATGGCGGTGGCCACGGCCGATCTCCAGGGCCGCCCGACGGTCCGCATGGTGCTGTTGAAGCACGCCGACGAGCGCGGCTTCGTCTTCTACACCAACCTTGAAAGCGTCAAATCCACCCAGCTCAAGGCCAACCCGCAGGCCGAGCTCTGCTTCTATTGGGGACCGCTAACCCGCCAGGTGCGCATCACCGGCCCGGTCGGGAGAACGACCGACGCCGAGGCCGACGCCTATTTCGCCACCCGTCCGCTTCTCAGCCAGATCGGAGCCTGGGCCTCGCAGCAGTCGCGCCCGATGAACGGCGGCTATTTCGAACTTGAGCAGGCGTGCGCCAGGGTTGCGCTGAAATATCCCCTCGGCAACGTGCCGCGGCCGCCGTTCTGGTCCGGATTCCGGGTTGTCCCTGAACGGATCGAATTCTGGAAGCAAAAACCCTTCCGTCGGCATGAGCGCGTTGTCTTTATTCGCGAGAACGGCGCCTGGAGGGAGCAGTGGCTGTTTCCCTGAGGAACCGGCGCAACCGGTTCCTTTCCGCTAGCGATTCGGAGAATTTAAGCTTATCGTCCCCTTTTCATGGATCTGACCGAACTGTACCAAAGCGTCATCCTCGAAAACAACCGCCGGCCGAGGAATTATCGCAAGCTGCCGGAGGCAAACCGGATTGCCTCCGGGAACAATCCGGTTTGCGGCGACGAGATCACCGTCTTCGTGCAGCTCGATGGGGACCGCATCGCCGACATCAGTTTTCAGGGCGCCGGATGCGCAATTTCCCAGGCGTCCGCCTCGGTGATGACCCAGCGGCTCAAGGGCCGGACCCTCGCGGAAGCCGAAACGCTTTTCGGCCGTTTCAAGGAGATCGTGACCGAAGGGAAACCGGACGACGAGGATCTCGATCTCTCGGCTTTCGCCGGCGTCCACCAGTTTCCAGCCCGTATCAAATGCGCGACCTTGGGATGGCACGCCGCCATCAACGCGGTCCATGGCGATTCCGTCACCGCCTCCACCGAATGAAGCCCTCCATCGACGCCTCCGCCCCCGACTGGGCCGCACTGCGCGACGACTTCCCTATCCTGGGGCAGAGCGTCCACGGCCATCCCCTCGTGTACTTCGACAACGGCGCCACGACGCAGAAGCCCCGCGTCGTGATCGAGTCGCTCGTGCACTATTACGAGCACGACAACGCAAACGTCCACCGCGGAGTCCATGAGCTGAGCTTCAGGGCCACGACCGCCTACGAGGCGGCCCGCACCCGCGTGGCGGAGTTCATTCATGCCGCCTCATCCGATGAGATCGTCTTCACCCGCGGCACCACGGAAGGCCTCAACCTGATCGCCTACACGTTCACGTCGCGCCTCAAGCCTGGCGACGCCATCCTCGTCACCGAGATGGAGCATCACAGCAATCTGGTCCCGTGGCAGCTCCTGGCGAAGCGCACAGGAGCCCGGCTGCTCTTCGTGCCGGTCACGGGCGACGACGGGCTGCTCGATCTGAGCGGCATCGAAGGGTTGCTCGCGCAAAACGTGAAGCTCTTCGCCTTCCCTCAGGTTTCAAACACCCTGGGCACCATCAACCCCGCGCAGGAGCTGTGCGCCCGGGCCCGCGCCCATGGAGCGGTCTCCGTCGTCGACGCCGCCCAGAGCGCCGGCCACATGCCTGTGGACGTTCAGGCGCTGGGATGCGACTTTCTGGCCTTCTCCGGACACAAGATGGCCGGTCCCACCGGGATCGGCGTGCTCTATGGCCGTCTGAAATTGCTCGAGGAAATGGATCCCTTCCAGAGCGGCGGGGACATGATTGCGTCCGTGCAGTACGATCACAGCACGTGGAACAAGGTGCCCCACAAGTTCGAGGCCGGCACGCCGCACATCGCTGGGGCCGTCGGCCTGCATGCGGCGCTCGATTACCTTGACGCGATCGGACGTCCTGCGATCGCGGCCCACGATTCGCAGCTCGCGCGCGATGCCTATGCGCGCCTCGCCGAGGTGCCCGGAATCCGCCTGTTCGGCCCCTCCGGCGAGCGCGGCGGCCTGGTTTGCTTCGGCCTCGCCGGCGCCCACGCCCACGATGTCGTGACCTTCGCCGACCAGGAGGGAATCGCCCTCCGCGGCGGGCACCACTGCACCCAGCCCCTCTGGCACAAGCTCGGCATAGCCGCCACCACCCGCGCCAGCTTTTACCTCTACAACACGCCCGCCGAGGTCGACCGCCTAATCGGGGTCATCCACCGCGCGGCGAAGTTCTTCGGCTAGGTCCGTCTAAAATGGCGCCAGCCATCTGGCAAGGAGCACGCCCGCCTTCGCTCAAGGAGCTGCGGCGCGGCCGCTGAATCCTGAGGGGCCGCGTCGGAGCCCTAACGGAGACGGGGAGGACGAAGTCCGACGGCCTCCTGAGGCGTTTCGTTTGCAAGAAATGCGCAAAGCTTGCCAAACCGTGCGCTGCCGAGCCGGGCGTTCCCTGCCACACTGGCGCAATGAAGCAAGGGTATCTGGAGGCGCTGGATGACAATCGCGCCGAGATAAAGGGCAAATGGGAGACCCTTTTGCGCACCGCGCCGGCAACCACGCCGCTCGGCAATCCGGATACGATGGTCTTCCTGATGGACGAGTCGCTTCAGCAGCTGTTTTCGCTCTTCCGGAGCAAATCCGCCCGCCCGTGGCTTTCGCGCCGCCGGCCGGCTCATCCCGGCGCCGGGATGAGCTGCCACTGCCGTCTGAATCCACTTATCAACTACTTTATCGCCGGCGAGGCCGCGCTGGCGTTCGCCGCCCAGGGCCTTCCCCGGAGCCGGCATCATCTTGACGACGTCGCAGCCACCACCTGCGTCGACGAGCTGCTTCTCACCTTCCGGTTCCTCGCCCGCCGCGAGATCCACGCCTTCTGCGGAGTCTGCCAGTTTTCGCCGGCCAACGCACACGCCGCGGCCAGCAGCGACCACGGCAGGCATGTCTGCCCGCTCCCGTCGCACGCTCACGCGCGGGCTACACAACCGCGGAATTCGCGGCCGGATGCAGCTGTTCGCGAAAATCGCTCGGCGACAGCCCCTCGATCTTCCTGAAGACGCGGTTGAACTGGGACAACGACTGGAAACCCGCCTCGAAGGCCGCCTCGCTGATGCGCTTGTGGGGATTGAGCAGGAGGTTCTTCACCTTTTCGACCCGGACCCGCGCCAGATAGTCGGTGAAGGTC
>PMKA01000070.1 GCA_003157575.1 Opitutia bacterium | reverse complement strand
GCGGAGCCCGCTTATCCGGATTCGTGCAGTCGGATGTAGGGCCGCCGTCAGTCCAGCTCACCCCGTCGGATTTCCCCGGCAAGAGCGCGCTGATGATTCGGAACAAGGCGCCAGACGGCTTGGTACCTCTGTTCATCCCGTGATCCGTGGTCAAATGGTCAGAGGATTGGCCGTCCGGCTCACTCGGACCAGACGAGATAGGTGAATGCGTCCCCCTTGACCCAGCCTAATTGACGACACACATTCCCGCCATGTCCACGGTCGAGCAGATCGAGGCCGCACTTCGCGCCCTTCCGGCCCGAGAGCGCAAACGGTTGGTCAAAACCCTGCCGACGCTTTTCCCGGAACTGAGCGGCGATGCGTCATGGGACCGGATTATTCGCGATGATCGCCCGCGCCCGGCCTTGTCACAGTTGCTGGATGAAGCCGAGGCGTCCGTATGTGAAGATCCGGCGCGCCTGACCCAGTTCAGAGCAGTTCGCGGAACTGCTCGGGCGTGAGGCCCGCCACCTTGGCGATGTAGCCCATGGTGTAGGCGTTGATAGGATCGTGCCGCGGCACCTGCACCATCACCGCGCCGTTCGACAGCGTGATATGCTTGCCTTGCCGCACGATCAGGAAGCCGCGTTTCCCCAGCACCCGGACCGCCTCTTTTTGCCCAATCCCGGGAAGCCTGGGCATGGCCTCAGATCATCACCTCCGCGCGCAACACGGAGCGCACACTCGCATCCCCGCTGATCTCTTCAGTCTTGGCCGCAAGAAATTCCGTGATCGCCTCGCGTATGTTGACCAGGGCCTCCTCTTTCGTCGCACCCTGCGAGCAACACCCAGGCAGGCTGTCACACCAAACCGCCCAACCCTCGTCGGACTCAACAAGTGTAACGCCGTACTTCATAGCATCAGCCTACTCGCCGGACACGGCTCGTCAAGCGGGCCCGTTCCTCCCGCCATGGCGACGCCCTACTGGGTGAAGATACGCGGCAAATACTTGATGTTCTGTCCACGCTTCACGGTTCCAAATTGGGACCTCGAGACATCACACGCCAGCGCCTCGTTTAGTTCCTCACTCGCAAACAACGATTACGTTTGCGACGATGTTTGCCGAGGCTCGGTGGCTCTATCCTACTCGCTTCGCGCTACTCGATTCTCGCTACTTTGGTTCCGGCTTTGCTGCGTTGGGAGCATGGAGGGCGAAGCCCGACAGGCTCCTACCGCACGCGAAGGAGCAGGACGCCGTGGGCCGGGATGGATGCGGAATAACCATCCTCTGCCGGCGTCAGGTCGCAATGCTTCCAAAGGTCGCGCAATGCCGTTGGCCGGGCGCCCAGGCCGAGCTCTTTCCAGGTGAGCCGCACGGTTTGCCCGCTTTCGTTGCGATTGAACACACCGATTGCCCGGCCGCCGTCGCTCAGCGGCCTGGCCCAGATCTCGATGCCGTCGCNNCAGCATGCACCACAGGCTGAAATGCGTCCGGTATTCCGTCGCGGACATGCCGCCGTTGCCGATCTCAAGCATGTCCGGATCGTTCCAGTGTCCGGGGGCCGCAAAGGGAGCGAGACGGCCCTGGTTGAAGCCGATTTCGGACATCGAATTCCAGTTGTCCTGAATGTCGTAGGTGGTGCGCCATAGGTTGCCGCCGACCTGCGGACCCCATGTCCAAACATCGCCCTTTCCGTACTCGCACAGGCTGTAGACGATGGGACGACCGCATTGGGCGAGGGCGCGACCCATCTTTTGGTAGGCCGCCTGGAGGCTTGAATCTGCGTACACGCGACCGGCGCTGCACCAGTCGTACTTGAGGTAATCGATGCCCCAGGCGGCATACGTCTTCGCATCCTGTTCCTCGTGACCATAGCTGCCCTCATAGCCGGCGCAGGTCCGCGGACCAGGCGAGGAGTAGATGCCGAGTTTCAATCCGCGCCGGTGGATGTAGTCCGCAAGGGCTTTCATGTCGGGAAACTTTGCGTTCGGGACGAGGTTGCCCGCCGCGTCGCGACCGCCCGCCCAGCAATCGTCGATGTTCACATAGACGTAACCGGCGGCGGCCAGCCCGCTGCTCACCATTGCGTCGGCCGCCTCCCTGACGACCGGATCGTCGACCTTGTCGCCAAAATGATTCCAGCTGTTCCAACCCATCGGCGGAGTCCGCGCCAGTCCGTTCGCCGGAACCGGATCCAGCCCGGGCAGCGGAATGGCCGCCGGCGGAAGCGCCTCCGCCTCCGGCACGCGGACCGCCGTTGCCTCCTCGGTGCCATAGCCGCGATAGTCGATCGTCACGTGCAGTTTTTCGCCGTCGGGATGAACGCGGTAGTCCGTGTTCCAGTCGGTGCAAAAAACGCCGTCGGTTCCCTCCAGATGGGCCTTGCGAAGGGGCAGGTCGAAGGAACCGTTGATGACGACCTTTCCGTCGAGCTCTGCGCCATGCTGGGTGAGGACAAGATAGGTTCGCAGCGTGACGCCGCCGCGCCGGACCAGATCGATGCGCCACGTGCCGGAGAGATCGGTGGCGTGGGCGACAGTGCACAAAAGCGCGAGCAACAGACTGGCGACGCAGCAATGTTTCATGGGGAAATTCGGTTTTCGGGTTTGGTTCGTGGGAATTAGGGCAGCCTGGATGGCCCGAAGTCCGGCAGGCTGCACGCAAGAACAGAAAGCAGGCCGCGCCGCTTAGGCAATACGGCAATACGGTTCCGGCTGTTCTTCCTCCGGCCCGGGGAAATGGCGCACGCAAACGTCAAACGGCAGATCGGAGGGACGCCAGGTCCGACCATCCGCCATCTGCTATGCCGCGGCCGTCTTGTGAATCCGCTCCCGGTAGGCGGAGGGCGCCTCGCCGGCCACCTTGCGAAACACGCGGTTGAACTGCGAAAGCGACTGAAAACCCGCTGCAAACGCCGCCTCGCTCACCCGTTTGTGCGGATCGAGCAGCATGTTCTTCACCTTCTCGACCCGGATCCGCGCAAGATAGTCCGTATAAGTGAAACCCGTGGCCTGTTTGAACATCTTGCAGAAATAGAACGCGCTCATGTTGACCGCCTTCGCAACCTCGCTCAACGACAGATCCTCGTCCTGGTGCTCGTTGATGAAGGCCCGTGCACGCGCAATCTGCGGCGACTCCGCTCTCTCTTCCTGAACGATGAGCTGATTGCTCAGCGCCGCCAGGTGCTGCGCGAAGATGCCCAGCAGCTGCAGGATCGATTCGTACTGCGCCCTGGTCAGAACGCGCGTCTGGAAATACGCCTCTTCAACCTGTTTCAGATCCGTGTCGACGCCCCAGCTGAGCAATTGCCGGGCGACCCGGGAGAATTCCTGTTTCGAGGGCTTGTGCAGCAGAATCTGGCCCGTCTGCAGGAACGCGACCAGATCCTTCCCAACGCGGACCGGAACCGCTGAGTCGCAAAGCCCGGCAAAGCACTTGAGCGTCCGCGGCTCCACCCCGGCGGACTCCTCGACCTTCCGTTGCAGCTGGAGGCATGCGGCGCAACTCTGGTTGCTCGCCGCCATCAATGCGCAAAAGCGGTTCTCGTTCGGGGCGCCCTGATGCGGCAGGTCGAACGCCTCGACCGCCCGGAGACTCAGCGGCAGGCCGATGGCATCCCTGAATGCGCGTTCATAATCGCGATAAATCTCCGACCTCGCCAATTGACCGACTATCGCGCGACTGCGCCGGGAGGGATTTTCAGCAGGTTCCGACATTGCATCGGCCAGTGAATTCCCTCCGCCTCCGGCGCGCAATGTCCAATGACGAGCCGGGTCCGAAGACCGCCGGCCAGCCGGGCCAAAATCCGCGCAGTCTTCCGCAAGGTCTGCGCAGACGATTGCGCTTCAGCGCGTTAACTTGCCTTAGATTTTGTTAATCGGACGCGGCAAATGGCTAATAAGAATCCGAATCCTGGCATGCCGGCCGGGCGGGGGGTCGGAAAACGCCGCCTGCCCCGCCGGAGCGCGCGGCGCAGGCGCGCAAGCGCCCCTCCTGCGCGGGCGCCCGCGGCGCCGTTCGATCCGCTTTCTGCCTTCCGTCCGGCGCCGCCCCCGCAGGACGACGCGCCTCTTCTCCAGCCACACGAGCTGTCATTTGGCGGGCTGCCCTACGTCATGAGGCCTCTCGTCCTGGCCGACGAAGGCCGCCTGATCTCCTTCTCCAATTCCCACACCGGCGAGACGATCCGCCAGCGCTATGGATACCGGATTTCGGAGATGACCCACGAACGGGCGCTGCGGCTTTTGGGGGTGGACCAGTCGCGCGATGTGGCGCTCGGCGTTTTTGAGCGTGCGGCCGACGGCGAGGATGTCCTCCATGCGGTCGGCCGCTATCTGCTCGACGCCGCCGGCAAGTCGGCCGAGATGGCGTTCGTCGTCCGGGAAACCAGACGCGGGCTGGGAATCTGCACCGCTCTTGTGCGCCAGCTCCTGCAGATCGCGCGCGCCCGGGGGATGAGCTACCTTTTCGCCCAGGTCCAGGCCGACAACGCCCCGATGCTCGCGGTCTTTCGAAGCCAGGGCGGCCGGATGCGGCCGATCCTGGGCGCCGACACGATGGAAGTCTTCGTCCCCACCAGCATTCCGTCTTCTCCGGGACCATAGGGGCCATCGTAGAAACCAAGAACAGAGCGGGCGAGATTGATGGGGCGATTGACGCTAGAACCGGTTGATTTTGGGATCTCGTCTATCGGCCGATACCGACGAACGTCGATGTCAGGCAATTCGAATATCCATCCACCTTGTCCGATGCCGAGTGGAGGACGCCAAAGTGAGAAATAGTCCGGCTTTCTGCCGTTTGAAGGCAAACGCGCAAGAACGCCCTATCTTGGGACAACTAATGTCCCACCTACCATGGTAAGCTTTCGGGCATAGAACACCATGAGAGGAATCCACTGGGCGGCATAAACGGCCTTGCCCGAATCCCATTTCCGCATTTGCAACTATCAAGCGTAAAGTCTCACACTTCAATGAAACCCCACTCCCGACGGATGCCGCCGGATCGCTTAGTGCCTGCTGAGCGCCTCAATGCTCCCGATTCCCCGCGGTCGCTATTGAGTTATACCACGATGCAAGCCACTCTCTGCAGCCGTCTTCGATCCTTCGTGGAGTTCAATTATGGGCGAGCCATTTCCGGGCCAAGCTGAGTCGTGGCATCTTGATCGACGAAAGTCGTACGAATGATTGCGCAAAAGACACCAACCCGTTGGATATAGACCCGTGCCGCCCGCTCCCGTGCAACCCACCGCCCCTTTGCCCCTTGCCTGCGCCTGTACGGTGCTCGGGCTGGTGGATGGATGCCTGTTGCCCGCCAGTTCCGGGCCGACACCAGATAACGCTAGCGAATGGACCGACAAAGGTGACTGGCTTAAACTCGCACACTCCCTCGAAGCGGAGAGCGTGTTTTTCGTGGACAATGAGCCGGTGTTGGTCCTGGCCAACCTGCCAGAGGGGGAGGACGAGGGGGCGTTTTTCAACCGTGTCTGGTGCATGGCGCGACCCCAGGTGCTTTTTTTGGCGAAGGAAGGCGAGCTGGTAGTCTACAAACTCTCGGCGCCGCCGGTAGTCGGCTCTGAGCAGCCGCGCTCCGCCGCGCGCTTGTTGGCCTTGGCAGAATCGGTTGCGGATATCGCAGACCGACTCGCCGAGTTTACCCGCGAGCGCATCGAGTCGGGCCGTCTTTTCGGCGAGGAGCGCTTCGGCACTGGCTATTACCGCGCCGACCGAGCCCTCGTACATGACTTGAAGATCGTGCGCCGACGGCTCACTGAAGGCCCCGACCGACTCTCCGACGAGGTGGCGCACGCCTTGATCGGGCGCGCGTTGTTCGTGCGTTATCTGGAGGATAGAAAGATCCTTGTGCGGGACTACTTCGACAACCTCGCCCGAACGAAGAGTTCGTGGGCGAGGCAGTTGGCCGCCGCGCCAGGCCCGTATTGCCAGGCGCACCACGCCGAACTGAGTTTCTTCCGGGTGCTGGCCAACCGAGAATTCACCTACGCGTTCTTCGATCGTCTCGCGGCCGACTTCAACGGCGACACGTTTCCAGTAAGCGCCGATGAGCAACGCGAGGTGAAGGCGCCGCATCTGCAGTTGCTGCGCGATCTACTGACAGGAGCAGTCAATGAAGACGGACAGGAGCAACTTTTCCTCTCCGCCTATCGCTTCGACATCATCCCCATCGAGCTGATCAGCAGTATTTACGAGGAATTCTACAGCGCCCGGCGGGGCAAGGGCAACACGCAGTCCTCTTACTATACGCCGCCAGCGCTCGCCGACTTCCTTCTTGGCCGCGCCCTCACCGACAAGGTGCTGGCGCAAAAACCGCGCGTAACGGACGCCTCGTGTGGGTCGGGCATCTTTTTGGTCGAGGCATTCCGGCGCATCGTGCGGTATCGGACATTTGTGCAGGGGCGCCGGCTCTCGCAGCGCGAGTTGCGCGTGATTATGCGCGACCAGATTCGCGGCATCGATCTGAACCCCGACGCGGTGCCCGTGGCGGCCTTCAGTCTGTATCTGGCCTACCTGCATTACCAAGAGCCGCGCGAGATCAACGAGACGCGCCGCCTCCCCAATTTGCGGTGGGTCGAGGGACGAGTAGCGCGCGACCCAGACCAGCACCTAGACATTCTTTATGCGGGCAACGCGTTCGATGCGATCACCAGCGGAGATCCCGTGGCGCACGAACACTTTGGTCCCGCCTCGGCCGACATCGTAGTGGGCAACCCGCCGTGGGGTGAGGTCAAACCCGGCGACATCCTCGGAAGCGAGGCGCTTACCGCCACAAGACGCTGGTTAGCGGCTAGTCCTGAGCGGGTAATCGGGAACGACGAACTCTCGCAAGCTTTCGTGCATCTGGCGCTCGAGCTTCTTGCCGATGGGGGAAAGGCGGCGCTGCTCCTCTCTTCCGGCGTGCTCTTTAAGCAGCATAAAAAGAGCCGCGCGTTTCGCAAGAGTTGGCTACAGCGCAGCAAATTGGAGCACGTCGTAAACTTCGCCCACGTGCGCCACATCTTTTTCGCTGATCCGGTGCGCCCCAGCAAACAGCGTGGTTGCCTGCGCACTAGCGAGGGCACGTCCCCGTTCATCTCGGCAATCTTCGAGAAAGGTGTCCCGGACTCGGAGTGGCGGTTCACCTATTGGTCGGCGCGTCGCACAAAGGAGATCGATCACACACGCGCTGTCGTGGTGGCCAAGACCGATATGCATCGGCTGCGACAGGACGACTGTCTGCGCCACGAAAACCTTTGGAAGGTGTATTGGTGGGGTAACCGTCGGGACGAGGGGTTAATCCGGGACATGGAGCGTTTCCCTTCCTTATGGGAAATATCTTTGGCCGCTTCTCCGGAGTCGGAACCTGCTCAAGGCTATACTCCTGGTAGTGTGCGTGCGGCTCCATCGTGGTTGAATGAGTCTGGGGAATTGCGTCCCAAATTACTCGTTCGTTATGGGAAGCTAGATTTACGCCAGCTTTCGCCCGCCCCGACATTGGTTCACCGGCCTGGAGCGAGATCTTCGTTTCAGGGGCAACGTTTAGTGATTAGGCAAGGCATTGGAAGCGATGGCATCGTTGCCCGTTTTGCCGACTCTGCATTTTGCTTCTCCAACTCGATTTTGAATTTTGGGCTCGGGAACCTAACCCCCGTCCAGATCTCTCTCATTACCGGTACGGTTTGGTCGCAGCTCGGGAAGTATTTTTATTGGTGCACTGCTGGTTCATGGGGCCTTTGGCATGATCAATTGCACCTGCATGTCGCAGGGCGCCTCCCTATTTCGCTTGAGACTAATTCTGATGTGAGTCTCAGGATACACTCGATTGTGGCCGAGCTCCAGGAGATCGATCCTGCACCTGCCGGAGAACTGTCCGAGCTCGATGCTGCCGAAGGATGTCGCGCAGCCGCCC
>PMKA01000258.1 GCA_003157575.1 Opitutia bacterium | reverse complement strand
CATGCGCTCGCGCAGGCCGCCTTCCTTCAGGAAATTGAAAGGAGAGGAGGTCCTCGTAGCCGCCATGGGGTGGGATGAAGCCTTCAGGAGAAGCAGGGGACTCATGGGACTGATGGGACGAATGGTCGCTCATGACTTGTCGCCCAACTGCTTCAGCAGCGCGTTGCCGTGGCGCAAGATCTCATTCTCCACCTTGAGCACGTCGCCGAGGATGTCTGCCGGGGCGTCGTGGTTCACTGCCGTGGCGGTCACGGGCTTGTAGCGGCCGGCCGCGAGGCTCCAGTCGTTTTCCCGGATCTTCTCGATGGGCACGCGGTAGCTGTTCGGGCCTTCCTCGCGGCCGGGCCATTTGGCGAGCGCGTCGGGGATGTCGTTGGCCTCGATCGGAGTGCGCTTGTCGTCCAAAGAGAAGCCGTCGGCGGTCAGGTCATAGAACCAGACATAGGACGAATTCGTCCCATGGGACCTATGCTTCTCGAAAATCAGGGCGGCGGTGGCGACGCCGTCGTAGGGCTTGAAGACGCCGCTCGGGAGGCTGATGACAGCCTGAAGGTCGCACTCGGTCAGAAGCAGCTCACCGGCTTGTATTCCGGCAGGACCATGGCGAAGTCCTCCATCGTCTGCTTTGCGAGTTCGATGCGGTCGACGATGAAGAGAACCCGCTCGGCGTTGCGTGTAATGAGGAAGCGACGGATGAGGGCGGCGCAAAGGAGGGTCTTGCCGGTGCCGGTGGCCATTTCGAGAAGAAACTTGCGGCGGCCGACTCCGTCGAAGCCCTTGGCAATCTCATCCATCGCGCGGATCTGGTAGCGGCGCAGGACAAGGTCGGGTTTTTGGCGGCGGAGGTAGCCCGGAGAGAGAACCTCGCTGCCGAGGGGGCGGGGCGGCTGGAGGTTCTTCAGGCGAAGGCGCTCCAGGTCGTCCCGGGAAGGCAGCCGTTCAATCCGGTAGGCGTCGCGCTGGTCGGCGCGTTCGTAGTTCCAGATCCAGTGTTCCCGGCCGTTGGAAAGAATGACGAAGGGAGCCTTCAGATTCTCGGCATAGCCGCGGGCCTGCTCCTTGGCGTCATAGGGATCCAAGTTTTCGCGCTTGGCTTCGAGAACGCACAGAACTCTGCCGAGGGTGTCCTTGAGAAGGTAATCGGCCCTGCCGTTTGAGGTGTGAAACTCGAACTGGACTTGCTGGTGATCGAGCAGGTTCCAGTCGCTGAATTCCAGCGCCTTGTCGATCAGGACACGTGAGAACGCTTCGTTTTGGCCGGACGGAATGGGGCAGGTTGGTGTTCCCTTTGTAGCTTTCGGAATTCTTAACGCAACATCGACGTCGCGGCGCCCGGGAGCTGGGTTTTGTGGCAAAAAGATCTGATTGAGCTTACAGAAGGTAACGAAGAGCCAGTTCTGCGTGTGCCCAGCCTCAAGGTCCACTCGCTCACGCTCGCGGCCACCCCGCTCCGTTCCCTCTGTTGGCTTCTGTTAAGAGGTAGAGGTATGAATGCAGGGGCGATTGGAAAGAGGTCCGCGCACAAGGCGCAACCCTACGTTTGAAGGAGAGGTCCGCGCGCGAGGCCGGAACAGTGGACATCGTAACCGGAGAACGTGCGGGTGGTCCGGTCTCCGGTCGGGAAATAAGTTTGACGGTGGTATTTTGTACAATTACGCACTCTATTGTGAGATGTGCAATCTTCTGTCTCTTACTGCTTTTCGTTTCGGGCTGCTCAACATCGCGCGCGGTGCGTGGCATCCAGTCCCCAAATTGCACGGTTGACCTGCGGGCTCCCATTTTTGTGGATTCGCAGACCGACCTGACGATCGAATTCCGGCGTTTCTTCGTCGACGCAGGGGTCATCGCTCATCAGGCGGGAGTGAATGCGGTGGTGCAGAAAGATGCCAAATATATCCTCTTCCTCAATTTCCGACCAGGCTTGATCTACGATCCGAAAACGAAGGAGTTTGGATATTGGTCCGGGTCGACACTCGCGGAGACTTTCAACGGAGTGGTCAATGCAGGGCTATTTCGGCTTGGTGAGGACAAGAAGACGTTCATGAGACCGTCTGCATGGGAGGGATGGGTGGAGGTTCGAGATATCCGGTCCGTGGATGAGTTGACGGAGGCGCTCAGCCTTCTTTTCTCCAAGATCGGCCAGGAGGCCAACGAGCGGGTAAAATTGCTGCCCAAGGCCGGATAAGGAGCGAAATAGACGGCTCGGCCGCCAGTTCGGTTTCTTGTTGCGGACTCAATGCCTGTGTCTGGCGACGTGGGCAGTCGCGTTCGGCGGCTCTGCAGTCGTAGGGGGAGAGCGACGGGAGCTTCTTCGAATTGCCAAGGACAGGGCGGATGTCCGCCGTGGCGTCGTGCTTCACCGCCGTGGCGGTCACGGGCTACTTGTGGCCGCCCTGGCGGAAGATGTCGATGATCACCCAGAGGCCGAGCAGCGCGGACATCAGGTAGCCGACGATGCCGAGCGCGGGATAGCCGAACAGGCGGTAACCTCCGATGCCGGCCGTGATGATCTGCGACGACCCGATGATGAGCGCCCCGATGATGAGGCCAAGGGCGATCCGGTTGCTTGCGGTGCGCAGCGCCGCGTTCAGTCCTTCGAGGCCGCGGTGCTGGAAGTTGACGGTCAGGTCATCCTGCTCCAGCCGCCGGAGCAGGCGGTCGAGCTCGGCGGGCACGTCTCCAAGCCGCCCGACGGTCGAGGCGAAAAACGCGCGCGTCTTGGCAACCAACGCCCCGGGGCTCCATCGCTCGCGGTGGAGTTCGCGCAGGACGGGGCGCGCGAACAGGCGGAGGTCGAATCCGGGATCGAGGCTGCGGCCGACTTCCTCGATCGAGAGCACCGATTTGGCCATGAGCGCGTAGTCCTGCGACACGCTGATGCCGTTGCGACCGAAGATCTCGATCAGCCCGAGGATGAGCCGGCCGATCTGTTCGTCGCCCGTGGCAAAGTTCAGGTTCTCCCGGAGAACGATCGTGACCTCCTTTTCCATCGTGCGGTAGTCGGGCTTTGCCCGCGGACCGGCGAGGCTCATGCCGAGCTGGACGATCTGCTCGGCGTCGTGCGCGGCCACTGCGATGAAGGTGTCGGCGAGCGTGTAGCGCAGCCGNNTTGCCGGCATGCGGGTCGGCGTGAAAAAAACCGGCAATCAGGATCTGGTGGAGCAGCGACGTTGCGCCGGCGCGCGCCAGCTCCTTTCCCTGTTCCGGTGTAAGCTTCGCCTGATCCACGCGGCAGCCGTTGATGCGTTCCATCGCCAGCATCCGGCGGGTGGCGAACTTTCCGATGACCTCGGGGGCGAAGACCTTGTCGGGGGTCGGGTTCTGGGCGTTGAAGAAGCGCTGGTTGCGCGCCTCGTGCCGGAAGTCGAGTTCCTGGAGCAGACCGGTGCGGATCTCCTCGACGATCGCGGGAAGGTTGTACGGGCGCAGGCGGGACACATAGTGGTGGATGCGCGCGGCGAAGAA